>NZ_JAFRFW010000956.1:0-27981 GCF_017434145.1 Saccharopolyspora sp.
GCGGCGCGGGCCGGGCACGACGCTCGCGCGTGGCCGTCCCCGGACCGGTGCGCCGGAAGCGGCCGGGACGGTCCCGCGGCCCCGCCACGCACACCCCAGCTGGACGACCCTCGAGGTTCGGTGCCCTGACTGCGCAGATCCCCACCGCGGACGGCAGGCTCGAAGGCCACCTGTCCGTGCCGTATCCGTCGATCTCCGGTGCAGCGCCGTGGCCCGGCGTGGTGGTCGTGCACGACGCTTTCGGGCTGAACCAGGACACCAAGAACATCACCGACCGGTTCGCCTCCGCCGGATACCTCGCGATCGCGCCGGACCTCTACAGCCGAGGCGGTTTCGCGCGCTGCGTGCGCTCGGTCTTCGGCCAGCTCAGCAAGGGCAGCGGCCGGGCGTTCGAGGACATCGAAGCGGCTCGCGAGCTGCTCGCGAGCCGGTCCGACTGCACCGGCGCGGTCGGCGTCGCCGGGTTCTGCATGGGTGGTGGCTTCGCGCTGCTGGCCGCGCCGCGCGGGTTCCAGGCCGCGGCGCCGTACTACGGGCAGGTGCCTTCGGACGCCGAGGTGCTGGCCGGGTCTTGCCCGGTGGTGGCCAGCTTCGGCGGCAAGGACCCGACGCTGCGCGGTGCCGCGGACAAGCTGGATTCGCAGCTGACCGAGCTGGGCGTGCCGCACGACGTCAAGGAGTACCCGGAAGCCGGGCACAGCTTCGCCAACCAGCTGCCGGTCGGCCCGTTCGGGCCGCTGACCCGGGTGCTGGGCTTCGGTTACCACCACGAGTCGTCCGAGGACGCCTGGCAGCGGGTGCGGAACTTCTTCGCCGAGCACCTGAGCTGAGCGGGATCAACTCGGCCCGCCGCACGCCGCAGCAGCCTCCGGTCGCGGTGCTGTACGCGGCGAGCAGAGATGATGCCGGGTGCGCCAGCGCGACCTCCGAAGAACCGATCACCCCGGGCTGAGCAGCTCGCGCGCCCGCCGCAGCATCGCCGCGCCATCCGGATGCCCGGGCAGCCACTGCTCGGGTTCGCCGATGGTGAGCTCCACCCGGCCGTCCGGCAGCATCCTGCTGCCTTCCGGCGGGCCTCCGAGCGCAGCGAGCAGTTCCTCGGACAGCAGCTGGTACCACAACGGCCGGGTCGGCCGGACCTTCGCGGACGCCTGGTGCGGATGCGCGTACGGGAACAGCCGATCCCGCTCGGCGATCCCCGCGCAGCCCCACGCCAATGCACCGCTGCCCGCGCGGATCAGCTCGCGCTGCGCCCGCAACGCTTCGGGCACGTCGACGGCGGGCCCCGCCGCCCCGATCGTCGCGCCGTGCCGGAAGAAATCGCCCATCCCGACCGCGAAACCACCGGTGCTGAAGTCGGTCGACAGCAGCGTCATCCCGCCGTCGGTCCGCAATTTCGCCTCGACCGCAGCGGCCAGGTCCTGCCTCGCCAGTTCGACCTCGGCGGAGCCGAACACGCCCAGCAGCTGATGTTCGTCCTGGTCGCTCGGCAACCAGCGCAACGCCAGGTCGACGACCTCGGCACCGGGCCGGTCGGCCACTCGCGGGGAATCCGGGCCCGCACGGCCGCGCAGCCAGCCGCGCGCGATCGGGGAAAACGCGTCCAGCGCGGTGTAGCGGTCTCCGATGGCCGGGGCGGGACCGATCTCGGCGTCGGTCACGCCGTGCTCGTCCAGCCGGTGCGCGAGCAGGTCCGGCGTCCGTTCCCGTTCGCTCAGCGGCAGGTCCTCGCCGAAGTCCACCATGATCAGCGAGCCGATGGGGGAGCGCATCGGCTCGGAGACGTACTTCGGGCCCTCCGGCTCGTCGCCGCCCGAAGTTCCCAGCTCGCGCAGATCCGCGCACGCCGCCCGCAGCGCCCGCGTGACCTCCGGGCCGGTGGACGTGCGCACGAGCAGCGTGACCGTTGGGTCGCCCCGCAACAGCTGCGCGGTACCGCGCCGGATGTCGATCGTCATGCCGTCCCCTCAGTGCGATGGCCGAACGGGCAACCGGCCGAACGGGCAACGGACACCGTAGCCGTCACGGCACGACCGGCACCGGAACAGGACGGATCGGGATCGGGATGACGGGTTCGGGCAGCTCGGTCAGCGGCCCGCCTTCGCTGTAGGCCTTCGACTGCACGTCGTCGCTCGCCCGGTCGTTCTCGGCGAAGTAGATGTGCCCGTCCGGATTGCCCAGGCCCCACACGAAAACGGTGTCATTGGTCCACGGCGTCTCGAAGTACGAGAAGAACCCGGTGGTCACGTCGAAGCCGGAGGCCCACTCGGTCAGCTCGTCGCTGGGCTCGAAATCGACGCCCCAGTAGCCCGCGCTGAGCACGTAGCCGTTCAGCTGCCCGGTCACCTCCACCGCGGTGGCCGGCCCCGCCCAGCGTTTGACCTCGAAGATGTCGCGTTCCTCGGTGGTGATGTCGACGCGGAACCGGTTCGTCCCGCGCGGGCCGACTTCCCAGTCGACCCGCTCGCTGACCGGCGTGTAGTCCAACACGCCGCCCCAGAACGAATCCCACCCGCCGGCCCGTTCCGCGTTGAGCTTGTTGATCGTCAAAGCCTGGGCTGCGCGCTCGGGCCTGCGGCTGTAGTAGAGGTCCTTGAGCGTGTCCGGATCCGCGTCGAGCGCGTCCTCGGTCAACCGGTAGCCGCGGACGCGGAAACAAGCCTGGTCTTGGAAGCACTTCCAGTGCCGTTCCAAACCGTTGCCCGGATCGCCCGAGCAGTTGCCGCATCCTCCGATGCCCGTGGCGGCAAGTTGCGCCAGCAGCCCGCCGCGCGCGTCGGCGACCGCCCACGTCCCGGTCGGGTCGGTGCGGTTCAACGGATCGTTTTCCGCGTACTGGTAGCGGTTGTTGGCCTGGCTGCTCGCCCCGATCAGCGCGACCGGGTCCGGGGCGTGGAACCGGCCCACCGCGCTGTCGAGGAAGCGGGCGCGCAGGTAGACGTCGGAGGCCAGCGACAGTTCGCCGCGGTAGCCGAACCTGGGAATCTCCGGGGTGGACAGCGGCGCGCGGTCCGGTTCGGCATCGAGCGCCCCGAACGCCCCGTAGCGCTCGGCCTGCGCCCACGGCCGGGTCTGCTCGGTGCGGACGGTGGAGCCGAAGGCGTCCCGGGCGAACACGACCGAATTCTGCGCGGTGGTGGCGAAAGCCCGGCCTTGGCCATAGGTGAATCGGGCGCCGGCCAGCCGTCCGCCGACCGGTGCGGAGTCGTCCTGCCGGGCATCCGTCCGGACCCGTTGATCAAGGATCTGCGGCAGCCGGTCTCCCACGCTCCAGCGGTAGTCGACCGAGGTCGGCGCCGCGTCGTCGCCGATGCGCGACTCCAGCTCGGTGAGCAGGCCGTCGCCGTTGTAGCGCAGCTCGGTTCGCTCCGACGACCACGCGGTGGTGCGCGTCGATACCCGCGGGAGGCCGAGGCCGTCGTAGTCGATGACCTGTCGGCGGTCGCCGTCATGCTGTTCGAGCAACCGGCCTGCCGGATCGTAGCGGTAGGCGATCCGCCTGCCTTCCTGCTCGACGGCGACGAGCTGATCCGCCGCGTCGTAGAGGTAACCGGTCCGCGCACCCTCGCGGACCACCGCGGTCCTGTTCCCCGCGATGTCGTAGGCGATGCGGGTGTCCGCGGAACCGTCCGCCGTGCGCGAGCTGATCGAGACCAGCTGGCCGCCCGGGTCGTAGCCGAAGGTGTGCCGCAGCACCTCTTCCGCACCGGTGGCGTCCGCGCCGACGTGATCGACCTGGCCGGTGATCCGCCCGTCGGCGTCGTGCGAAAGTTCGGTGCGGATCGCCGGTACGTTCGCCCGGTTCTCGGCGAACTCCGCCAGCAGCCCGCCTTCGTAGCGGTAGCGCCGCGACCAGCCGCCGGGCAGCTGCTCGGTCACCAGCCGCCCGTCCGGGTCCACGGCGTAGACGGCTTCTCCGGCGTCGGAGTCGCGCAGGCCGACGAGCCTGCCGTTGCCGTCGTAGCGGTAGTGCGCCGCCGCACCATCCGGATAGTGCAAGGCGGTGCGCTGGCCCGCCGCGTCGTAATCGGCGACCAGGCGGCCTTCGTCCGGGACCGTGACGGTGCGCAACCGTCCGGCCGTGTCGTAGTCGTAGCCGGTCGTTCCGGTGCTGTCGGACATGCTCTTGCGGCGGCCCGCCGCGTCGTAGGTGTAGCGCACTTCGGCGCCGTCTTCGCCGTGGCGGCGCAGCAGGTTGCCGCGTGCGTCGTACTCGAAGTGCTGCCGCAGCCCCGAAGGTTCGATCAGCGTGGCCAGGTTCCCCGCCGCGTCGTACTCGCGCCGGGTGGTGCGCCCGAGCGGGTCGGTCACCGATGTCCGCCTGCCCGCGGCGTCGTGGGTGAACCGGGTGCTGACGCCTTTCGCGTCGACGAGCTCGGTGAGGTTGCCGAGTTCGTCGTAGTGGTGGCGGGTGGTGCCGCCGCGTGCGTCGGTGCGGCTCACCAGGCGCCCGGCGGCGTCGTAACCGAACCGGGTGCGCATCCCGCTCGGGTTGATCACTTCGGTGCGCCTGCCCCGCGAGTCGTAGCGGTACCGGGTGATCCAGCCGCGCGGGTCCACCACGGCGGCGAGCCGCCCGTGTTCGTACCGGAAGCGGGTGACCAGGCCGGCCGGGGTGCGCACCGCCGTCGTCCGTCCCGCGGCGTCGTGCTCGAACCGGGTCCGCCCGCCCTCCGGATCGGTGATCGCGGTGATCCGGCCGTTGTCGTCGTAGTGGTATTCGGTGCGCCTGCCCAGCGGATCGATGCGCACCGAAGTCCGCCCGTCCGGGCCGTGGCGCCGCATCGCGACGGCGCCGTCCGGGCCGGTCTCGGTGACGACCCCGGCGGTGTCGTCGTACTGCGTGCGCCAGGTCGCTCCGGCCGGGTCCGTCACGGCGACGGGACGGTCCAGCGCGTCGTAGTCGACGGTGGTGACGGCTCCGCCGGGGTCGGTTTCCACGACCGCGTTGCCGCGCTGGTCGAACTCCTTGCGCACCGTGCCCGCCGGTGAGCTGACGCTGGTGTTGTTGCCCTCGGCGTCGTACTCGTAGCGGGTGGTGGCGCCCACCGCGTCGGTCACGGCGGTGATCCGGTTCAGCTCGTCGTGCGCGAGCGTGACCTGCTCACCGGCGGGTCCGGTGACCGTTGCGAGGTTTCCCGCCCGGTCGTAGCCGTAGCGGGTGCTCGTGCCGAGCGGGCCGGTGGTCGCGGCCAACCGGCCCGCCGCGTCGTACTCGCGACTGCTGCGCGTGCCTTCCTGATCGCTCGTGCTCAGCAGCCTGCCCGCCGCGGAATACCGCCGCTGCCGCACGATGCCGTCCCGGCCGGTGGTGCCGACCAGCCGTCCGGCGTCGTCGTACCGGTACTCGATCCGCTCACCGAGGGCGTTCGTCTCGGCGACGCGCCTGCCTGCCGCATCGTGCTCGTAGCGGGTGTTCGCGCCGTCCGGTGCGGTGGCGGTGACGAGGTTGCCGCGGTCGTCGTGCTCGTACCACCAGATCCCGCCGGCGGGGCGCCGCGTGCGGAGGACTTTCCCGTCCTGCACGACCTGGTGCGTGATGCCGCCGGACGGGTCGCTGATCGTGGCAGGGATCCGCTCGTCGCCGTGGTAGGTGAACAGGGTGCGCAGGCCTGCCGGGTCGGTGACGCTCGTGATCCGGTGTGCCTCGTCGTGGGTCCAGCTCGTGGTGGCGTCCCCGAACGTTTCGGTGACCAGGTCGCCCGCTTCGTCGTAGTGCTGTGCGAACGCGGTGCCGCCCGCGGTGCTGCCCTCGACGAGCCGGCCGTCCTCGTCGCGGCGCAGCGAAGTCGTGCCTCCGAGCGCGTCGGTGACACGCACGGGGCGGCCGTCCGGGGCGTGGCCGAACTCGGTCCGGGCCCCGGTCGGGCCGTGCACCGCGGTCGTGCGGTTCGCGTCGTCGTAGGAGAAGCGGACTTCGACCTCGCCCGCGAGAACCTGCTGCACCACTCGGCCGTCGGCGGGGTCTCCCGAGGCCACGTCCGCGAAGTCGTTGCGCACCAGCACCACGCCGTCGGCGTCGGTGACCCGCGCGAGCAGCCCGGCCGGAGTGCTGTCGTACCTCGTCGCGCCGGTGCCGGGGGTGGTGGCCGAGCTCAACACCGGGATGTCCAGCGATGCTGCGTCCGCGACGCCCGCGGTCTCGTACTCGTAATGCACCGCGCGGCCGTCGTCGGCGACGACCCGGCGCAGCAGGCCGCCCGCGCCGTAGGACAACTCCAACCGGAATCCGGCCGAGTGCACCGCGGAGATCAGCAGCCCGGCCGAATCATATTCGCAGTCCACTCGTTGCCCGCGGGCGGCGCGAGAACGCATCCGCCCGGCGGCGTCGAATTCCCAGACCTCGCCGCTGAAGAAGTGCAGCTGCCAGGACTCGGCCTGCTCGCGCAGCTCGGCGGGCAGGTCGGTCGCGCGCCCGTGGGTGCCGTCCGGACGGTGCGGGAAGGTCAGCGCGCGACCGTCCGAGTGGTGCAGCACGATTCCTTCGGACGACTCGAAATCCAGCCTTGCGTCCATTGTGGACGTCCAGCCGCGTCCGAGCCGGCCGGAGCCGGGTCCGCGCGAGTTGTAGGTCCTCGCCCAGCTCAGCAGCGGACTCGGCATCGGCAGGTCGAGCGCGGTGCGGGTGTGGTTGCCCACCGCGGTGTGCACGCCGTCCCCGGCGAACGAATATCCGGGAACGCGGCCCAGAAGTTCCCGGATCGGCCGATTCGGAAAGGGTTCCGCGCTCGTCATGTGTGACCCCCATCCACCACCTGCGAGAGGGGCATCACGCTAGTGATCAGCGCAGCGCGGTCACAAGGTCGTTCATCCGGATGGACGCTGGAATGCGGCTTCGCGGCCGCGTCGCTGCGGATGCATCCGGCCGCGGTGGGCCGAGTACCGGGCGAACGGTTCGTTCGCCGCCGGACCGACGCCAGGACCGCGAAGTCCGAAGTGGACGGACGCGCCGGTCAACCGGCTCCCTCCAGCCGCCGGTAGCGCGGGATGACTTCGTGCGCGAACCGGCGCTGTTCGGACTCGAACGGCTGGAACTGCAGCATGAGCGTGCCGATGCCGAGCCGGCGGAACTGCAGGATCCGCTCGGCCACCGCGTCGTAGCTGCCGACCAGACCGGCCGCGGTGCCGCCGTTGGTGCCGATGTGCGGATGCTTGGCGAAGGTGTGGAACATGACCGCCTTCGGGTCCGCGTTGGCGACCAGCCCGTCCCACGCCCGCTTGCCCTGTTCGGCCAATTCCCATTGGTAGGCCAGCACTTCCTGCGCTTCGGCACCGGTTTCGCGGGCGATGACGAACGCCGACAGCGCGTACCGCAGCGGGTCGCCCTCGCGCGGGCGGGAGGCGACGTCGTCGATCAGCGCGCGCACGTCCTGCTGCGGCTGGCCGTTGATGAACCAGGTGTCGGCGAGATCCGCGGCCAGCGCCCGCGCCGGGTCCGACTCACCGCCGACGTAGACGGCAGGCCGGTGGCGGTGCCCGCTGGCCGGTTTGAGCTGGTAGTCGTCGATGTGGAAGTGCTCGCCGCGGAAGCTGACCCGCTCACCGGCCAGCAGCCCGCGCACCACCCGCAGCCATTCGGTGCCGTAGGCGTAGCGCTCGTCGTGCTCGGCGAATCCGATGCCCGCGCGTTCCAGCTCGGGTTTGAACCACGCGTTGACCAGGTTGATGCCGAACCGCCCGCGGCTGATCTCCTCGATCTGCAAGGCCTGCTTGGCCAGCACCACCGGGTGGTAGAGGTACGGCTTGATCGCGGCGATGATCTCGATGCGCTCGGTGAGCGCGGCGAGTGCCGCGGCGGCGGTCCAGGTGTCGAGCTGGTCGTACTGCTCGCCGAACGGGTTGATCACGTGCTGGGCGAGCAGCGTGCTGTCGTAGCCGAGTTCCTCGGCTTGCAGGATCTGCCGCCGGTTGCGTTCCCACGAGGCGTCGACGGGGTCTTCGGGGTGGTGGAACGAGGCCCAGTTGCCGTAGACCAGCGCCCAGACGCCGAACCGGAGTTGTGCGGACATGCCGGAAGGTCACCAGCCGCAGGTGCGGTTCGGCCAGACCGTCCCAACACGTGAGCGAACGCGGAGCCCGCCTGCCGATCGTTCAGACGTGATCGACGACCTTTCCGACGGTTCGCCGGACGAGCTCGTGGTCCCGGCCCAGGTCCCGGCCGAGATCCTTGGCCGCATCGCGCGCCAGGTCGCGGGCGGTGTCCTTGGCCAGGTCCCGGCCGAGATCGCGGGCCAGGTCCCGCGCGAGATCTCGGGCCAGGTCCCGCGCCAGGTCCCGGGCGAGGTCGCGCGCCACGTCGCGGGCGATGCCCTCCTCGACGTGCCCGAGGTCGACGCCCTTGACGTCGCGTACTTCGAGCAGCGGGTCCGCGGCGGCGTTGCCGGTGCCCAGCGGGAGCGCGGCGGCCGCCGCCACGATCGTCCACAGTGGAGGTCCGAGTCGGAGTCGCATCGGCGCCTTCTCGTTGATCGACTTCAGCTACCGCAAGATCATCGACCGCTTCGGCGGGCGCCCGCATCGCTGGATCGGGTGTTGATCGCGCACTCGGGCGGCTCGCTTGATGTCCGACACACCGGTACCGACGCGTTCCGGTTGGACGCGGGCGCCCGTTCCGGAATCCGAGGTCACAGCGCCGCGCACGGCCGCTGAACGGGCAGGGGCGGCATCGCAGGAGCGCGGCCGCTGTGCTAGAGAACAACCGTGTCCGCTCGAGTCCTTGACCCCAGCGCCCTCGCCAAGAACTACCGCGCGCAGATCCGCGCCGAGGTCGCCGCGCTCCCGGAACCGCTGAGCCTGGCCGGTTTCCGCGTCGAAGGCGAGGGTCCGACCCAGACCTACGCCGAATACACCCGGCGCGGCTGCGAACAGGTCGGAATCCACTTCGAGGAGCGCGTGCTGCCGCCCGAGCAGATCGAGCGCGCCGTGCACGAGGCGGGCAGCGACCCGCGGGTGCACGGGATCTTCATCTACTACCCGATCCAAGGGCTCGCGCAGGACCGGTGGCTGCGGGAACTCGTCGACCCGCGCAAGGACGTCGAGGGGCTGCACTCGTTCTGGAGCCGCTGCCTCTACGAGAACCGCCGCTACATCGACACCGGCCACACCAAGCGGGCGGTGCTGCCGTGCACCCCGCTGGCCGTGCTGAAGCTGCTGGAGGAGGCCGGGGTGACCCGGCCCGGCTCGCCCGAGCCGCTCAGCGGCCTGCGGGCCTGCGTGTTCAACCGCAGCGAGATCGTGGGCCAGCCGCTGGCGGCGATGATGGCCAACGACGGCGCCGAGGTCACCTCGTTCGACATCGACGGCGCGCTGTCGTACCTGCCGCCGAAGGACCGGGGCACCTCCGAGGTCCGCGCCACCGACATCGACCGCGCCGCGGCGCTGGCGCAGGCCGACGTGGTCGTGACCGGCGTGCCGTCGCGGGAATTCCCGCTGGTCGGGCCCGGCGAGATCAAGCCGGGCGCTACCTGCGTGAACTTCTCCACGATGAAGAACTTCACCGACGACATCGGCGAAGCCGCCGAAGTCTTCGCTCCCAGGATCGGCCCGATGACGGTGACGATGGCGCTGCGCAACGCCGTGCGCCTCTACCGCAACTGGAACGGCTGAGGGCGAAGCCGCCGCGCTAGCGAGCGCGGTCCTGGTGGGCGGGAGTGTCGTCGCCGCTCCACGCGTAGTAGTCGGTCTGGTCGAGGCCGAGGAATCCCAGCAGCCGCGCGGTGAACTCCTCCTGCAGCTGCTCGACGCTCTGCGGCGCGTTGTAGTAGGTCGGGATCATCGGGTACACGACGGCACCGGCCTCGGTCACCTGCGTCATGTTCCGCAGGTGGATCAGGTTGAACGGTGTTTCCCGCACGCACAGCACCAGCGAGCGCCGTTCCTTCAGGCACACGTCCGCGGCCCGCTCGATCAACGTGTTCGCCTGGCCCTGCGCGATCCGGCCCACCACGCCCAGCGCGGCCGGGAGCACGATCATGCTGGTGGACGGGTAGCTGCCCGAGGTCGGTGCGCCCGCGAGGTCGTCCGGGTCCAGGGCGCGGACCTTGGCGGAGTCGCCGCCGAGCAGCAGGCGCGCCGGATCGTCGCCGTCGGTGCCGCCGAACTCGTGCGCCACCAGCTTGCGGCCCGACGGCGAGACCATGAGGTCCACGTGTTCGACCCGCTCGTCGCGGTCCAGCGCGGACAGCACGCGCCGCGCCACCCGGGTGCCGCCCGCTCCGGTCACCGCCATGATCATCCGCTGTCGTTGCGCCATCGGCCCTCCTCGCACGAAGTCCTCGCTGCACCGGCGAGTTTGCGGGCTGCCGGTCGGGGCTGCCGGATGCGGTGGACGCAACGCGCGGTTCGCGGGACCGGCGGGCGTGGCTCGCCGCACGGGGGCTCCAGGCGGATTTCCCGGCATCCGAGAAGTGCCGGACCAGGGCTTGGAAGCCGGACGGCCCGCGCGGTGTTGTGCTGGGAGAGCGACCCGCGCCGGGCGGTGCGGGCGACGGCGAACAGGAAGGTGACCAACTGATGTCTCTGGCTCGGCGGGACGAGATCCCGCAGCACCGCCTCGGCTCCCGCGGTCCGGCGGTCAGCGCGCTGGGCTACGGCGCGATGGGGCTGTCCGGGGTCTACGGCGAGGCCGACGACACCGAGTCGAAGCGGCTGATCCGGCACCTCGTGGACGCGGGCATCACGCACATCGACACCGCCGACGTCTACGGCCGCGGGCACAACGAGATGCTGCTCGGCCAGGCGCTGTCCGGCGGTCTGCGGGAGCGGGTGGTGCTGGCCACCAAGACCGGCGGCGGAGGTGCCGAAGGGCTCGGCCACCCGGACCGGATCCGGGAGGCGATCGACGCCAGCCTCAAGCGCCTGGGCACCGACCACGTCGACGTGTACTACCTGCACCGGGTCGACCCGAGCACGCCGATCGAGGACAGCGTCGGCGCGTTGGCCGACATCGTCGCGCAGGGCAAGGCCCGCCACATCGGGCTCTCCGAGGTCAGCGCGGAGACGTTGCGGCGGGCGCACGCCGTGCATCCGATCGCGGTGACGCAGGAGGAGTACTCGCTGTTCACCCGCGACGTGGAGGCCGAGCTGCTGCCGGCCGCGCGGGAGCTCGGCGTGGGCGTGGTGGCGTATTCGCCGCTGGGACGCGGCGTGCTCGGCGGGTCGATCCGCAGCGCTGATGACGTGGAGAACCTCTCCGCGCGCCAGCAGCGCTATCCGCGGTTCGAGGAAGAGGCGCTGCGCGAGAACCTCACCAGGGTCGACCGGTTGCGGGAGCGCGCCGACGAGCTGGGCACCACGCCCGCGGCGCTGGCGCTGGCATGGCTGCTGGCGCAGGGCGAGGACGTCGTGCCGATCCCGGGCACCCGACGGGAGTCCAATCTGGACGGGAACATCGAGGCGGCGCGGCTGGAGCTGCCTGCGGAACTGGTCGCCGAGCTCTCCGGGATCTTCCCGCCCGGATCGACCGCGGGGGAGCGGTACGCGAGTGGGCTGCGGGGCAGCATCGGCCGTTGATCCCAGCGGGGCGTCGTCGCGGCGGCGCCCCGCTTTTCGGCCGGAAATCGTTCGGTTCCGTTTTCGCGCCGGACCTTGCACTGGATCCGCCCCGGTTCTGCGGTCGGTCGCCGCCCTTGCGCTGAACGCCCGGACGTCGTGCCGCCGTTTCGCTCGCGGCGTTGGGCCGAACAGGCCGATCGTCCTCGCAGTTCGCAGGCCTTTCCGGTCGCCATCGACGGCATTGTCCGATCGGTATAGCCGTTCTGGAATATGCCGAAAAATTGCCGAGGGGGCGGGTGGATCTCCCGGTCAGAACGCGTGCACACTGTCCGCGGCACGCTCGTGCTTTTCGCGAAGTACCGAACTGGAGAACCGTCCGATGAGTATCGAAAGCGCCCCCGCCGTGTGGGCGAAAGTCCTCGACGAGGAGCCCTGGGTTCCCTACGAGGACCCGCACCTGCCCGGCGGCGAGAACGCCGCTCAGGTCAAGATCCTGGCCCCCAACGTCTTCTACGCCTGGTTCCCGCCCGGGTTCGCCGCCCCGGAGCACAGCCACCCGTTCAACACGACGTACTACATGGTCAAAGGCGCGCTGCGGTTCGGCGATGAGGGCTGGGTCGGCGCCAATGCGGTTCGCGGTGTCCGCGCCGGGCACGTTTACGGGCCGGAGCAAGCCGATCCGGTGGAGGGCTGCGAGTTCCTGCTGGTTAGCGACGGGGACATCGGGATCGACTGGGCCGTCTGAGCGGCCGCCCCGAGTCCGAGCAGGACGGAACGCGCCGTGACGATGTGGACAGCAAGGCGCGTCGGCGGCCGGGCGGCGCCGACGCGCCTGCGGATCACTCCGCGTGCGCCGCGGTCACCGCGTTCGCCCAGAGCACGAAACGCTCCCGGGTGCCGGTGATGTCCAGCAGCCGCGCCAGCAGCCCGTAGCGGTCGGGCACGACGCGCAACGAGATGTCGCGCTCCTCGGCCCGCAGCCGGCACTGCTCCAGCAGTTGCAGTCCGCTGGTGTTGCAGTACGTGATCGCCGAAAGGTCCAGCACCACGACTTCGCTGCACGAGGCGAGCCGGTGCCACATCAGCTCGTGCAGCCGTTGCACCGTGTGGCTGTCGATCTCGCCGCGCGCCGACAGCACGATCGTGCCGCGGTCGGGCCGCGTGACGTCGATGCCGAGTCCTTGCGTCGCTGCCCGTTCGGCGTGTTCCTGAGCAGGCACCGGGCTGATGTCTCGCGCGGCCGGGACGGTGAAGTCCACGTCGCCGATGTGCGTCTCTTCCGGGAAGGGAGGGCTCTGAGCCACACGCATTGCCGCCTCCTGATCGATCGCGGAGGACGCTCGGCGCCGCTGTGAGCCACAGCGCCGAGATGCGCCCTAGGCGTTCTCCGTCTGTGCGCGGCTGTGAACTCAACCGGTGCCTACGGTACCTGCCGGTGCAACCTTGCGAAGGCAGCGACGGAAGTTGCTGATGTGGTCGGGAATTTGCCCAGCAGTGATGCGCGGTTGTCCGGTGCGCGAATAACACCGGCCTCAACGGGTAACCCGCGGCGCAGCGACCCCTCGCTTTGGAGCGCGATGACCGCGACGAGCACCGGCGCGAAGTCCCTGCCCCGCGCCTCGACCCCGGACACCCTGCGGGCCGCGGCGATCGCCATCGCCCCGATGCTGGCCCAAGGCGTGATCGCCCGCCGCCCGCGCATGGTCGAACTGGCGGGCAGGCTCGGCACGGACCGGCGTTCCGTGCGGCTGCTGCAGGAATTCCGGCGCCGCTACGGTCCGGGTCCGCTGCGGCTGCGAGTGCCGTTCCGCTCGGTGGCGCTGGTGCTCTCGCCGGAGCACGTGCATCGCGTCCTGGATGGCTCACCCGAGCCGTTCGCGCTGGCCAACGTGGAAAAGCGCGGTGCGCTGAACCACTTCCAGCCGCGCGGCGTGCTGGTCTCGCACGGGGCGAACCGCGCCGACCGGCGGCGGTTCAACGAGGACGTGCTCGACACCGGCAACCAGGTGCACCGGATGGCCGACCGGCTCGTCGGCAAGGCGGGCGAGGAGGCGGACGAGCTGTTGCGCACCGCGGAATCGCGGAATTCGCTGGTGTGGAACGATTTCGCCCAGGCGTGGCGGCGCGCGATCCGGCGGATCGTGCTCGGCGACGCCGCGCGGGACGATCGGGAGCTGACCGCGCTGCTCACCGAGCTGCGCTACGACGCGAACTGGGCCTACCTGCGGCCGAAACGCGGCGACGTGCGCGAGCGGTTCACGCGGCGGTTGCAGGAGTACCTGGACGCGGCCGAGCCGGGCAGCTTGGCGGAGCTGGTCGCCGCCGCCCCGTCCAGCGCCGAGACCGCTCCGGTCGAGCAGGTCCCGCAGTGGCTGTTCGCCTCCGACCCGGCGGGCATGGCCACCTACCGCGCGCTCGCGTTGCTGGCCGCGCACCCGGACCAGGCCGGTCGGGTGCGCGCCGAGCTGACGGATCGGGATCTCGCCCGGCCGCAGGACCTGCCGCTGACCCGCGCGAGCGTGCTGGAGTCGGTGCGGCTGTGGCCGACGACGGCGGTGGTGTTGCGGGACAGCACGACCGAAACCGAGTGGGACGCGGGCACGCTGCCCGCCGGTACCGCCACCCTGATCCTCAGCTCGTTCTTCCACCGCGATGACGAGGTGCTGCCGCAGGCCGACCGGTTCGATCCGCAGGCGTGGCTGGACGGCCGCGCCGAGCAGGACTGGTCGCTGTTCCCGTTCAGCGGCGGGCCGGGCACTTGCCCGGGACGGGAGCTGGTGCTGTTCACGGCGAGCACCGTGCTCGGGAAGTTGTTGCGGCGGCACGATTTCCGGTTGAGCGCGCCCGCGCTGCGTCCGGAGGCGCTGCCTGCCGCGTTGAATCCGTTCGCGGTGCGCTTCGCCGTTTCGGCTCGGTGACCGCGAATTCGCCGTCCGAGCATTGTGGACGGTTGGGTGCGATGTGGTCGGCAGGCACGGTTCGCGCTCCGCGCGGCACCGCCGGTCGATCGTCAACGCAGCGTTGACGAACCTGGGACGTCAACTTATGGTTGACGCATGCCGAACGAATCCGCAACGCAGTCGATCCGGCTCGACGACCTGATCGACGCGATCAAGAAGAACCGCTCCGACGTCCTCGACCAGCTCTCCGACGCGGTGCTGGCCGCCGAGCACCTCGGCGAGATCAGCGACCACCTGATCGGGCACTTCGTCGATCAGGCCCGCAGCTCCGGCGCCTCCTGGACGGACATCGGCGGAAGCATGGGCGTGACCAAGCAGGCCGCGCAGAAGCGCTTCCTGCCGAAGGATCCCGGCGGCGTCTCCGACCTCGACCCGGCGCAGGGATTCAGCCGCTTCACCCCGCGGGCGCGCAACGTCGTCGTCGCCTCGCAGGAAGAGGCCCGCGCGGCCGGTAATCCCGAGATCCGGACCGCGCACCTGGTGCTGGCGCTGCTGAGCGAGCCCGAGGGCGTGGCGGTCACGGCCCTGACCGCGCAGCAGGTCACCGCCGAGGACGTGCGCAGCGCCGCTGCTGCCGTGCTGCCGGACCCGGTCGAGGACGTGCCGCCGCTGATCCCGTTCGACTCCGGCGCGAAGAAGGCCTTGGAGCTCACCTTCCGGCAAGCGCTGCGGATGGGGCACGACTTCGTCGGCACCGAGCACATCCTGCTCGCACTGCTGGATCTGGAGGACGGTTCCGGCGTGCTGTCCGGGCTCGGAGTGGGCAAGGCGCAGGCGCAGGAGTCGATCGCCGCGGCCCTGCAGCAGAAGTGATCACCAGGTCCGTGGTCTCCCGGGCGCCGAGCCCGGCCACGGCCGAAGCTCCCGCGCTGCCCAGCGCCGCGACAGCTCGGCGCGCCACCGGCGCCGAGCCGCTCACCGAGCCAGTTGGTCCGGCGTCAGCATCCCCGAACCAGCCGGTTCGGCAAGGTAGGCTGATCCGGTGCGCGCCGCAGGCCAAGCCACCCGCGAGCGGATCCTCGCCGCGGCCAAGGAGGAATTCGCCCGCCACGGCGTCGCGGGCGCGCGGATCAACCGCATCGCCGCCGGCGCCCGCGCCAGCAAGGACCGGCTCTACGCCTACTTCCCCAGCAAGGAGGAGCTGTTCGCGGAGGTCGCCAGCCGATGGGTCGCCGAAACCTCCGAACGCACCGCGCTGCGCGGCGACGACGTCCCCGGCTACGTGGGCCGGTTGTTCGACCACTACTTGCACGACCCGCAGAGCGCCCGGCTGCAAGCGTGGCTGGACCTCGACCAACCGGTGGACCTCACCCGCGACGACATCCGGTTCAGCGGACTGCGCCCGAAGATCGACGAGATCCGCAGCGGCCAAGCGACCGGGCACATCGACCCGTCGTGGCACGCCACCGACCTGCTCGTGGTGCTGCTGGGCATCGCCCGCTCGATGGCGCTGTCCGCGCTGGCGGTGGGCAAGGTCGGCGGGCGCGACCCGGACACCATCCGGCGGGCCGCGGTGACAGCCGCCCAACGCGTCGCCGAACCACCCCGATGAGATCGGACCTCGTTTTGCGGAGGTGTCCGGGTAGCGGCACCCCGCCGGTGGTCCGTTGTCGTAGATGGTCACCCGCTCAGCGGCGCCGCCGCTGACAGGACAACGACAACCCGGGCGCACCCAGCTCGCGGGAGTGCGCCGTGCGCGCGGGTGCGGAGCACCGGAGACATAGGATCTATCGGCATGTCGAGCTTTGCCGAGCCGGTCCCGGAACGTGCGGACTTCACCGTGCTGTGGCCGATCACGACGCGGTGGGAGGACAACGACGTCTACGGGCACATCAACAACGTCGTGCACTACTCGTGGTTCGACACCGCGGTCAACGGCTGGCTGATGCGCGCCACCGGCTCGGACATCCGCGAGCTGCCCGCGATCGGGCTGGTCGTGGAAACCGGGTGCCGCTACCTGTCCGAATTGAGCTTTCCCGCCGGGATCGAGGTCGGTCTCGGTCTGGAACGACTGGGCAGCTCCAGCGTCACCTACCGGCTGGCGGTCTTCGGCGACGGTGCCGCCGAACCGGCCTCCGTCGGCCGGTTCGTGCACGTCTACGTCGACCGCGAGACCCGCAAGCCCACGAGCGTGCCGGAGACGATCGTGGCCGCACTGCAGGACTTGGCGCGCTTCGCCGCGAACTGAACCGCCCCGGTGGTGGTCGCCGAGCGTGTTCACCCGCTAACTTCGTGGTGCGGCGGTGCGAGGAGGTTGAGCCGATGACGTGGCTCGAGGTGCAACCCGAAGATCTGTCCGAGATCGACGTGCGACGGCCGAACTCGGCCCGCATGTACGACTACTACCTGGGCGGGTCGACGAATTTCGAATCGGACCGGGATGCGGCCCGGCAGGTGATCGCGGCGATGCCGGACGCGGTCACCTCCATCCGCGCGAACCGGTCGTTCCTGGCCAGAGCGGTGCGGTTCTGCGTGCAACAGGGCGTCGAGCAGTTCCTCGACCTCGGCTCCGGAGTGCCGACCGTCGGCAACGTGCACGAGGTCGCGCGCTGGCTCGACCCGCGCGACAGGGTCGCCTACGTGGACAACGAACCCGTCGCGGTCGCGCACGGCAGGCATCTGCTGCGCAACGTCGAGCGGACCACGGTGACCGAGGCGGACCTGCGCGACATCGACCGGGTGCTGACCGCGGACGGGGTGACGCAGCTGCTGGACTTCGACCGCCCGATCGCGGTGCTGATGGTCTCGGTGCTGAACTTCGTCGAAGACGACGACGTGGCCCGCGAGGTCGTCCGCCGCTACACCGAACCGCTGGTGCCCGGCAGCTTCCTCGCGCTGTCGCACGTCACCCCGGAGTCGGTGCCGCCGGAGGTCGCCGGCCGGGTCGCCGAGCTCTACCGCAACGCGAACCCGCCGAGCTTCTGGCGTTCGCCCGCGCAGATCTCCGCGCTGCTGGAAGGGTTCGACCTGGTCCCGCCGGGTTTGGTGACGCCGTCGCAATGGCACCCGGACGGTGATCAGGAAGCCGAGCCGGCACAGGTGGCCTACCTGGCCGGAGTCGCCGAGATCTAGGCGTGCCGTCGAGCTCGGGTTGCACAGGTGGCGAAAGCGGCTGACGTGAACGAGCCGACGCCGCGGTGAAACGAGACCGGCGGCTGCCGCGGCGGTGGCCGGTCGGCACCGCCGCGGCGATGCCGACCGGCGTCAGCGGCGTTCGACGATGCCGCGTACGAACGCCGCTTGCCCGGCGTGCTGCAGACCGTCCGCCAGCACGCTGACCAGCCGGACGCCGCGCGTCACCGGCGGGGTCCAGCCGCGGTCGATCACCTCGTCGAGGTCCTCGTCGGTCAGCTTGCGCACCGAGTCGGTGGTCTGCCGGTGCACCGCGTCGTGGTACTCGGTCAGCAGGTTCGCGGGCGCGCGCACGGCCGCGACCTGGTCGGAGCTGTGCCCGTAGCCGATGTCGGCCTCGTCGAAGGGCAATCCGAAGCGGTCCCGGAAACCGCGCGCCAGCCACACCTGATCGGTCCCGCTCACGCCCGCGAGGTGATCGTCCTGCACCCGGGTCAGGTGCCACACCAGCCAGGCGATCGAGTTCGCCTGCGCGTCGACGCGGAACGCCAGATCCTGCTCGGTGAGGCCCTCGACGGCCTCCAGCACCGCATCGCGGATCCGGTCGTAGCCGTCGATGAGCACGTCAGCGCTGGTCATGTCGGTCCTTTCCGGTCGGTTCGATGCGCCCATGCGCATCCGGTAACCGTACGACCGAGCCGGTGCGGCAGGCAGCCCACGAGCCCGTGCGCAGGACCGGCACCGCATTGCCCGGCACCACTCTGCGACCCGTTTCCGAGGCATGTCACGACGACGGTCACGGTTTCGTCCTTGTCTTGTCAGCGGCGGAGCCGCTGAGGTTCCGCTACCGGCACCGCTACGCAAACCGCCCCGAGACCCTCAATTATCGTGGTCGCTGCCTGCGGTGGCGCCGGGGCCGCCGAAGTTGAAGTTCAGCGTCCGGTCGATCTCCAGCAGGCTGTCGCCGTTGTTGCTGAGGTTCAACGCGCTCGGGCCCGCCGCGTGGCTGTGCCCGTCGCTGCTCGGCCCGGCGTGGGCCACTCCGATCGGCGCGATCAGCAGGGTTCCGGCGAGTGCCGCGCAGGCGGCGAGTTGGCGCAAGAGGCGCACGGGAGTTCCTTTCCAGGAGATTTTTCCGATGGGGCAAGGGATTCGAGGGTTCTTCAACGACTTGCCGGTGCCACGTCAGGCTCCGCTTCGGGCGTCGTTGCGGCGAATCTGCGGGCCAGCCAGGCGCAGGCGATCAGCTGCAGCTGGTGGTAGAGCATCAGCGGCAGCACCAGCAGCCCCGCGCCGGGTCCGGCGAACAGCACCGAGGCCATCGGCAGGCCGCTGGCCAGGCTCTTCTTCGAGCCGCAGAACACCAGCGCGATGCGGTCCGGCCTGCTGAACCCGAACCAGCGGCCCAGCAGGCCGGTCACGGCGAGCACGATCGCCAGCAGCACCGCGCTGACCACCAGGAGCAGTAGCAGCCGCACCGGCGTGAGCTGGTGCCAGATGCCGCCGACGGTGCCTTCGCTGAACGCCGTGTAGACCACGCCCAGGATCACGCACCGGTCCATCCGGCCGAGCACCTTGCCGTGCCGCCGCACCCACTCGCCGACCCACCGGCGCAACGCCTGCCCGAGCAGGAACGGCACCAGCAGCAGCAACACGATCTCCGGCAGCGCGTCCAGCGGGAACCCGCCGGTGGTGCGCGAGACCAGCCAGCCGGCCAGCAACGGGGTCACCAGCACGCCCAGCAGGTTCGAGAAGCTGGCCGCGCAGATCGCCGCGGCAACGTTGCCGCCCGCGATCGAGGTGAACGTGATCGACGACTGCACCGTCGAGGGCAGCACGCACAGGAACAGCAACCCGAGGTAGAGCGGTTGCGGCAGCACGGCGGGCACCAGCACCGCGCAGGCCAGGCCCAGCAGCGGGAACAGCACGAACGTGCTCAGCAGAATGACGCCGTGCAGCCGCCAGTGCCGGATTCCCTCCCAGGCGGCCCCGCCGGGCAGCCGTGCGCCGTACAGGAAGAACAGCAGGCCGATCGCCACCGTCACCGCGTGGTCCAGCCCGATCGCATATCCGCCGCGGGCGGGCAGGATCGCGGCCACTGCGGCGGTGAGCAGCAGCGCCAGCACATAGGGGTCCGGCTTCAGCCGGGCCGCCATTCGGGACATCATTTCCGGCAACTCCACGACGTCGTTTTCCGCCGAATGCGGATGTTTGCACGAGCGGCGGAACGGTTCGATTTCCACCGGGCAGCGGACCCGCTCGATGGTTCGCTTTCCGCTCCGGCGCGGGATCAGACCGGCATTTCCACCGGTTTGACGTGGTGCCGGCTGATGTTGCTCTCCAGCAGCGCCAGCGAGTCCGCCACGCCCACGCTGCGTTCGGAGATCTCCGGCAGCCTGCCGTCGTTGGCGCGCAGTTCGTGCAGCGCGTCCTGGATCGCGGTCTGCGCCGCGAACAGGCACGGCGTGCTGTAGATGGCGACGTTCACGCCGAGTTCCTGCAATTCCGGCAGCGAGATGCGCGGCGATTTGCCGCCGGCGATCTGGTTGAACAGCAGCGGCTTGTCGCCGATCACCTTGCGGACCTTGTGGATCCAGTCGACGCTGCGCACCCCGTCCACCAGCAGCACGTCCGCGTCGGTTTCGGCCAGCGCCGCGGCCCGGCGCAGGATCTCCGGCTCCTCGGTGGCGTCGGTGCGCGCCACGACCACCAGGTCCTTGCGGGTGGCCAGCACCAGCTCCAGTTTCTCCAGGTAGTCCTCCAGCGGCAGCACCTGCTTGCCGTCCACGTGCCCGCAGCGCCGCGGCCGCTTCTGGTCCTCCAGGATGACGCCGGAGGCGCCGATCATCTCCAGCTGCTCGACCACGTGGCAGGCGACCTCCGGGTCGACGTAGCCGTCGTCGATGTCGACCAGCAGGTGCTGGCGGGGGAACGCCAGCCGCAGCCGCTGCACGAACGCCACGATGTCCGGCCAGGCGATGAAACCGATGTCCGGCAGGCCGTAGTGCGAGGCCGCGAAGCCGAACCCGGAGATGAACATCCCGGAATAGTGCTGGGCCGAGATGGACGCCGAGAACATGTCGTAAACGCCGATCAGGGGTGTTATCTCCGAACCGGCGACCTCGTCGCGGAGTGCGGTTCCGTAATGCACGTGTGTTCCTCCTCGGGAGTTTTCCGGTGCGCGCGGCAAGATTTCGCGACCGGTGCGCGGATTTGGCCGAGCCCGGCCGGAAACGCGATGCGCGCCTTCCGGTCTTCGCGGCCGCGGTCTCGGAACGAGGTCCGGAACCCGGCGGTCGAATGGAACCGGCGAACGCGGCGCCGGTGCCGTGCGAGGTTCGCCTTGCGGGGTGTCGGAAGGCTGGTCCCGGAAGGCGGGTTTCGGAAGGCGGGGTGCCGGCAGGCGAGTTTCCGTCCTGGCTCGACCACGACTTTATGCCACAAACCGGACGCCTACAAACCCACAGTCGGGTGCAGCTCGGTACTCGATGGCGAAGCACACTGCGTGATTAATCCGGCCGACGGTGCAACTTTTTGAATTCGCCAGGAACGAATATCCATTCTAGATTCCGAGGAAAAACTTTCACGTTCGGCGGGTGGTGCAATTCCGACCAGCGGCTCGGCCGCTGCGCGCCGAACTCGTACGGCGACGGTGCGCCGTGGTGGGCGACAGTCGTTGCGCTGGAAAAGATCAACTTTGCGGTGATCTTGGTCCGCCCGGCTGATCGCTGAGCGTGATCACATGCCGTTGCCGCAATGCATCGAGGGGGTTCGAGTCGCCCGAAAAGCCGCACGGGACGGCGAGCTGTGGCGGCCGCACTGCGCACGACCTGTTGAACCCCGGCGGCCCGCGGGGTAGACAGCACGACGTCGTGATCGTGGCGAAGAAAGCGTGAGGTAGCGATGCCCGACGAGCGAGGATCAGCAGCGCGCGCCCGTGCGCTGCTCGATCGGCACCCGGTACTCGACGGGCACAACGACCTGCCGTGGGCGCTGCGCGAACACGACGCCTACGACCTCGCGCGATTGGACATCGATCAAGACCAGTCGCAGCACCTGCACACCGATCTGGCGCGGCTGCGCGCGGGCGGCGTCGGCGGCCAGTTCTGGTCCGTCTACGTGCAGACCGCCCTGCAAGGCGACCGGGCGGTCGCGGCCACCCTGGAGCAGATCGACTGCGTGCTGCGCCTTGCCGCGCGCCATCCGGAGCAGCTGGAGCTGGCAGGCACCGCGGAAGAAGTGCGCGCCGCGATGGCCCGCGGCCGCATCGCCTCGCTCATGGGTGCCGAAGGCGGCCACTGCATCGCCTCTTCGCTGGCGACGCTGCGGTCCTTGCACGCGCTGGGCGTGCGCTACCTGACGCTGACCCACAACGACAACGTGCCCTGGGCGGACTCGGCCACCGACGAACCGGCCGCGCACGGGCTGACCCGCTTCGGCGAAGAGGTGGTGCGGGAGATGAACCGGCTCGGGATGCTGGTCGACCTCTCGCACGTCTCGGCCGACACGATGCGCCACGCGCTGCGCACGACCCGCGCGCCGGTGCTGTTCTCGCACTCGTCGTCCCGCGCGGTCTGCGACCACCCGCGCAACATCCCGGACGATGTGCTGGCCGAGCTGCCCGCCAACGGCGGGGTCGCGATGGCGACGTTCGTGCCGTCGTTCATCTCGCAGCCGACCAGGGAGTGGTTCCAGCGCTACGAGGCCGAACTCGCAGCACGCGGGCCCGCCGGTGACCCGGATGCCCAGCGGCGGTTCCGCGCCGACTACGAGGCAGCGCACCCGCGCCCGGAAGTCACCGCCGCCACCGTGGCCGACCACCTCGACCACATGCGGGAGGTCGCGGGGATCGACCACCTCGGCATCGGCGGCGATTACGACGGGGTGCAGACCACCCCGGACGACATGCCGGACGTGGCGGGTTACCCGCGGCTGTTCGCCGAACTCCTGGACCGCGGGTGGTCGGACGACGACCTGGCGAAGTTGGCGCACCGCAACGTGATCCGCGTGCTCGACGCGGCGGAGCGGACCGCTGCCGAGCTGCGTGCGCAGCCGCCTTCGGTCGCCACGATCGAGTCGCTGGACGGCTGATCCCGCGTTTGCCGCCGCGGCCGCGGCACTGTGGACTTGCGGTCCTGTGGACTTGAGCACCCCGCCCGCCTGGATGCCCCAACTCGGGAACACCGCCGCGGACGGCCTGGTTGGGCAGGGTGAGTCAACCGGACGCCGAAAGAGGTTTTCATGTCGAAGCTGGCGCAAGTGGGCGTCACCGGCCTGGCGGTGATGGGCCGCAACCTGGCCCGCAACTTCGCGCGCAACGGCTACACCGTGGCGGTGCACAACCGCACGCCCAGCCGCACCCGCGAGTTCATGGACCGGTTCGGCGAGGAGGGCGAGTTCGCCCCCGCCGAGTCCGCCGCGGAGCTCGTCGCCGCGCTGGAGCGCCCGCGCCGGGTGGTCATCATGGTCAAGGCGGGCGACCCCACCGACGCCGTGATCGACGAGCTCGCGCCGCTGCTGGAAGAAGGCGACGTGCTCATCGACGGCGGCAACGCGCACTTCGAGGACACCCGCCGCCGCGACGAGGCGCTGCGCGCCCGCGGGCTGCACTACGTCGGCACCGGCATCTCCGGCGGCGAGGAAGGCGCGCTGCACGGTCCGTCGATCATGCCCGGCGGCTCCGCGGAGGCGTACGAATCGCTCGGGCCGATGCTGGAGCGCATCAGCGCGCACGTGGACGGCACGCCCTGTTGCACGCACGTCGGGCCGGGTGGTGCCGGGCACTTCGTGAAGAGGGTGCACAACGGCATCGAGTACGCCGACATGCAGATGATCGGCGAGTCCTACGACCTGCTGCGCCGCGCGGGCGGGCTGGAACCGGCGCAGATCGCCGAGGTGTTCCGCGGCTGGAACCAGGGCCGCCTGGCGTCCTACCTGGTGGAGATCACCGCGGAGGTGCTCACGCACACCGACGGCGCCACCGGCGAGCCGTTCGTCGACGTGATCCTGGACCAGGCCGAGCAGAAGGGCACCGGCCGCTGGACCGTGCAGACCGCGCTGGAGCTGGGCGTGCCGGTCTCCGGGATCGCCGAGGCGGTGTTCGCGCGCAGCCTGTCCGGGCACGCGGACCTGCGCGAGGCGGCGCAAGGACTGGCCGGGCCAACGGCCTCCGCGCTGTCCACTGAGGACGCCGAGCGGCTGGCCGCGGACGTGGAGCAGGCGCTGTACGCCTCCAAGGTCGTCTCCTACGCGCAGGGCTGGAACATGATCTCGGTGGGCAGCCGGGAGTACGGCTGGGACATCGACCTCGGTGCGATGGCCACGATCTGGCGCGGCGGCTGCATCATCCGCGCGGCGTTCCTGGACCGGATCCGCAACGCCTACAGCGCGGACCCGGCGCTGCCGACGCTGCTGGCGGACGCGGAGTTCTCCCGCGAGCTGGCCGACGCCCAGGACGCTTGGCGGCGCGTGGTGCGGACCGCGGCCGACCTCGGCATCCCGACACCCGGTTTCTCCGCCGCGCTGGCGTACTACGACTCGCTGCGCGCCGCACGGCTGCCCGCTGCGCTGACGCAGGCGCAGCGCGACTACTTCGGCGCGCACACCTACCGCCGCGTCGACGCCGACGGCACCTACCACACCCGTTGGGACGCCGACCGCACCGAAGAAACCGCCTGAGACGACCGCGGTGCGGCGGTGTCGCGAACCGCCGCACCGCTCCTGGCGAACAGCGAGGCGAAGACGTGTTAGTACCACGACCCCCGATCATTCCTCCGGGGCGTCCGGGGGGATGTCGGCGGGCAGGTGGCGGGGGTGCGGCTGCTCGCCGGGCTCCGGGCGCCACCGGTCGTCTTCGTCGCCGATGGGCGTGTCCGGGGTGATCCGGTCGCCCGAGCCTTCGTCGTAGCCCTCGTCCTCGTTGCCGTGGCCGATCGGCGGGTCGGCTCGCTCCTGTGGTTCGGGCTGTTCATGCCGTGCGGACATCGTGTTTCCGACCAATCCGGGACTTCATCCGCGGGCCTGCCGACGGCCGGGTGGCCTGCCGGTCGGTCCGGGACTCCGTCCGCAGGCTTGCCGACGGCCGGGGCGGCTCAAACCTCCGCGCGCTGCCGCAGCGAGGTCAGCAGCAGTGTGAGGCCGAAGTCGAACCGCTCGTCGAAGTCCAGCACGTCCAGCTCGTCCAAGATCCGGTGCAGGCCCGGCAGGTCGCGTTCGGTGACCGCCTCGTGCAGCCCGCTCCGGCGCGCGCCCGGCAGCGCCTGCTCCTCCTGCACCAGCCCGAGCGTGTAGTACACCAGCGTCCACACCGCCCACGAGGTCTCCCGCCGCCCGAGCCCGGCGCCCAGCAGCGTGCCGCTGAGCTCGTCGGCGAACCGCAGCGTGTGCGGGTCCGGCGCGTAGGTACCGGTGACCACGGCGGCACCGTCCCGGTGGGCCAGCAGGGCGCGCCGGTAGCGGTGGAACAGCTCGCGGACCCGCGGTTCCCAGTCCTGCGGCAGGTCGGTCAGCGAGACCTCGCCGATCAGCGCGTCGGCCATCAGCTCGCGCAGCCGCGCCTTGCTCTTGATGTGCCAGAGCACGGTGTTCATCCGCACCCCGAGCCGGTCGGCGACCGCGCGCATGGACACCGCGTCGAACCCCTGCTCGTCGAGCAGCCGGACGGCTTCGGTGACCACCGCGGCCGGTTCCAGGCGCGGCCGCTCGGGCCGCGGCGTGGCGTCTGCGCTCATCAGATCAACCTAAGGGGGCTCATCGGCTCAACCTGAAGGGGCTCATCGGCTCAGCCTACGGGGTTCCCGCCCGGCGCTCCTGGCCCGGCAGGGCGCGGGTGAAGTCGTGAGCGCGCCCGGTACGGTTCGGCGTGACCAGGCACGAACCAGCTGGAATGTGATGATCACAGACGTTTTCGCGGCGGATCCGGACGCGATTCCCGCATATCGGCAAGCCGGGTTCCCGGACCCGCAGCGATACGGGTTCAGGACGCTGCGGGCCCGTGGCCTGGATCCGGTCGCGCTCGCGGCGCTCGACGTGCTGCTGTCCGAAACCGACCTCGGCGAAGCCATCGGGCACGCCGCCCAGACCCCCGATCAGGAACCCGATCTCTACGCCGCGCCGGTCGTCACGCCGGTGAGCAGCCGGATCGTCACGCTGCTGCCCGCGGTCGGCGCCGACCAGCTCACGCCGCTCGCGCAGGACTGGGCTGGGCTGCCGGAGCTCGCGGGCGCCTCGCCGGAATCCGTGCGGGACTGGCTCGCCGAGTTGCAGCCGCTGTGCAGGGAAGCGGTCGACAACGCGGAACTCCTCTTCGTCTGGAATTGCCTGTGATCACGCAACGACAGCTCGACGCGGCGCGTCAGTACGCCTGGCTTCGCGCGGCCTACTTCCACGACGAGATGGCCCGCAGTGCGCTCGAGGACCCCGACGTAGCGGCGGATTCCAAGATCGTCAGAACCGGCGGGGAAGCCGGCCTCGAGTCTCCGGATGCGGTCCTCGGCGACACCGTCGCGCTGGACGTGGTGCCCGACACCGAGACGAGCAGGCAGGCGCACCTCGGCCGCTGCGGGGTCGACGAGGCTGGACAACTCCTGCCGTACGAGCCCGCGACGAGCGACTTCCTGGCCGAGATCTTCGAAAGCTGACGCGCTGTGGACGGATCGCCGCTGGTGAGCGATCCGTCCACAACGACGCCGCCGAGGGCGAACGCCGCCGAGGGCTCAGCCCTCCAGCTTCGCCCGGAGGAATTCCAGCGTGGAGCCCCACGCCTTGGCCGCCTGCGTCGCGTCGTAGGTGCCGAGCGCGTTCGAGTCGTTGAAGAAGGCGTGCCCGGCCGGGTAGATGCGGAAGTCCGGGCGTTCGCCCGCTTCGCGCTCGATCCGGTCCGCCAGCTGCTCGACGGACTCCGGCGGCGCCATCGAGTCCTGCTCGCCGAAGTGGCCCAGCAGGGGAGCGGTGAGGTTCTCGAAGCCCGGGTAGTCCTCGCCGAGCACGCCGTAGAACGGCACCGCGGCGCCGACCTTGTCGCCCTGCTGCGCGGCGAGCACCAGCACGAACCCACCGCCCATGCAGAAGCCGACGGCGCCGACCTGCTTGCTGGTGACGGCCTCGTGCCCGAGCAGGTAGTCCACCGCGCCGCCGAGGTCGCGGGCCGCGCGATCCACCGGCAGCTCCTGCATCAGCCGGCCGGCCTCGTCGGCGTCGTGCGTGGTGCTGCCGCCGTAGAGGTCCGGCGCGAGGGCGACGAAGCCCTCGTTGGCGAGCCGGTTGCACACGTCGGCGATGTGGTCGGTCAGCCCCCACCACTCCTGGATCACCACGACACCGGGACCGCTACCGGACTCCGGCAACGTCAGGTAGCCGTGCGCGGTGTTGCCGTTGCTGGGAAAGGTCACGTTCTGCAGCGGATTGTCAGCCATGCCCGCATTCCATCACTTGGCCGCGCGACTCGGCACCCGGGCGGGCGAACCCCGGGTACGAACGCCCTGCGGAGCGTGGACGCGCCGGTGCGCGCCGGTCATCATCGGACCCGTGCGGGAACCTGGTGCGGCAGCGTCGGCGGATGCCGATTCCGTCGAGGCGCTGCACGCCGCGATCGGCCGGTTCGCGCGGTTGGACGCGCAGTTGGGCTCGGGTGCGGTCGCGCCGTCGGTGTTGCGGAGTTTCCGCGCCGCACAACAGGTTCTGCGCACCGGGCGGTATGTGCGCGCGGTGCGTCGGGATCTGCAAGCGGTGACCGCGGAAATGGGCGAACTGGCCGGTTGGATGCTCTTCGACGGTCTGCGGCTGACGCAGGCGCGGCGGATCAACGCCGAGGCGCTGCTGCTCGCGCGGGCGGCCGGGGACACCGCGATGACGTGGTTCGTGCTGTCCAACGAGGCACTGGTCTGCACCGGTTCCGGTCATTACGGCGAAGCGCTGCGGATCTCCCGCCACTTCGCCGAGGACCCGCGCGTGCCGAGGCGGGTGCGGGCGTTGTTCCGGTTGCGGCAAGCGCGCGTGCTGGGCCATGCGGGCAACGAACCCGGTGCGCTGCGAGCTTTCGAGCGTGCCGGGGCGATGTTCTCGGACGGCCTGAGCAGCCGGGATCCGGCGTGGTCCTGGTGGTTCGACGAGCGCGAACTCGTCGGGCACGCGGGCAGCCTGCGCGTCTCGCTGGGCCGGCACGCCGAGGCGTTGCCGCTGCTGGGCGCGGCGGTCGAGGCGGCCCGCGACGACGGCTACCGGTGGGCGCTGTACATCCACCGGGCCGCGTTGCTGGATGCGGTGTTGGCGGCGGGCGACATCGCCGAGGCCGAGCGGGTCGCCGTCGCGATCGTGCCGATGCTGGAGCGGATGAACTCGGCCCGCACCGAGCATCGGCTGCGGCACGCGCTCGCCCGCGGTGCCGGGCGCAGGTGTCCGTCCACGTTGTCCGATGCGCTGGAGCACATCCGGCGGCGGCTGAGCTGAGCGCCGAGCC
>NZ_JAFRFW010000957.1:0-4600 GCF_017434145.1 Saccharopolyspora sp.
CGGATCGCTCCGGCGGCGAGTGGTTCCTCAGCGGCCGGAAGGTCGCCGTGCCCGCCGGTTGCGCCGCCGACTTCTTCCTGGTGCCCGCGGCCACCGAGCGCGGTCCGCTGGTGTTCGTGGTCGGGGCGTCCGACGAGGGCGTGTCCGTGCGGCGGCAGGAAGTGGTCGACTCCGACAGCGAAGCGCTGCTCGACCTCACCGAGGTCCGGCTGGGCGATGATCGGGTGCTGGGCGGCGAGGACGCCGCGAGTTGGCTCGCCGCCCGCAGCACGCGCGGCCTGTGCGCCGAACAGCTCGGCGTGCTGGAACGCGCGCTGGAGCTGACCGCCGAGTACGCCCGGGAACGGACCCAGTTCGAGCGTCCGATCGGGAGTTTCCAGGCCGTTTCGCAGCGCCTCGCGGACGCCTTCGTCGACGTCGAAGCGGTCCGGTTGACCACCTGGCAGGCCGCTTGGCGCGCGACCGAGGGCCTGCCCTGCCACAGCGAGGTGGCGACCGCGAAGTTCTGGGCCGCCGAGGCAGGTCACCGCGTGGCGCACACCGCCGTGCACGTGCACGGGGGCGTGGGCATCGACCTCGAACACCACCTGCACCGGTATTTCGTCGCCGCCAAGCGCCGCGAGTTCGCCCTCGGTGCCGCCTCCGCCAACCTGCGCCGGATCGGCGCCGCGCTGGCCGGTGCGGACGGACCCGACCTGGACTGACCGGCGACATCGTTCGCGCAGTCACCCGGCGGGCGTCCGCGAGTGCATTCGGCCGCCCGGCATCTGACGAGGGAGTCGCATGTCCGAGCACGTTCCGACGGTCACCGAACTGCTCGTCGCGCGCGCCGCCGACGAGCGCCCGGGACTCAAGTTCGAGCAGCAGGAATGGTCGTGGTCCGAGCACGTGCAGTGCTGCGCCGACCGCGCCGCCCTGCTGCAGGCGCTGCACCGCGGCGATCGCCCGTTCCACGTCGGCGTGCTGCTGGACAACGTTCCCGAGTTCTCGTTCCTGCTGGGCGCGGCCGCGCTGTCCGGCTCTGTCCTGGTCGGACTCAACACCGGGCGGCGCGGCGAGTCGCTGGGCCGCGACGTGCGGTTGGCCGACTGCGAACTGGTCGTGACCGAGAGCAAGCACGCGGCGCTGCTCGCGGGAGTGGACTTGGATTCCGCGCGGGTGCTGGTCATCGACGATGCCGAATGGGCGGGCCTGCTCGCCGAGCATCGCGGCTCGCCGCTGGACCCGGTGGCGGCCGAACCGGACGACCTGCTCGCGCTGCTGTTCACCTCCGGCACCGGGGGTGAGCCGAAAGCCGTCCGCTGCACCCACGAGAAGATCGCCTTTCCCGGGCGGATGCTGGCCAACCGGTTCGGTCTCGCGCCCAGCGACGGGGTTTACCTGTCGATGCCGATGTTCCACTCGAACGCGCTGTTCGCGGGGTGGGCGGTCGGATTGGCCGCCGGTGCCGCGCTCGGGCTGCGCCGGCGCTTCTCCGCGTCCGGGTTCCTGGCCGACGTGCGGCGATTCGGCTCAACCTACGCGAACTACGTCGGCAAACCCCTCTCGTACATCCTCGCGACCCCGGCGCGGGACGACGACGCCGACAACCCGCTGCGGATCGTTTACGGCAACGAGGGCGCCGAAAACGACCTGGACCGGTTCGCCGAGCGCTTCGGCTGCCAGGTCGTGGACGGTTTCGGCTCCACCGAAGGCGGCGTGGTCGTGCAGCGCACCCCCGACACACCGACCGGCGCGCTCGGCCGTCCCGGGCCGGGAGTGGCAGTGCTCGACCCGGCGACCGAGCAGCGCTGCCCCGCCGCCGAATTCGACCGCGACGGCCGCGTCACGAACCCGGATCAAGCGGTCGGCGAACTGGTCAACACCGCGGGCGCGGGCTCGTTCGCCGGCTACTACAAGGCGCCGGAGGAGAACGCGCAGCGGATGCGCGGCGGCATGTACTGGAGCGGGGACCTCGCCTACCTGGACAGGGACGGGTTCTGCTACTTCGTCGGCCGCTCCGGCGACTGGCTGCGGGTGGACGGCGAGAACCTGGGCACCGCCCCGGTCGAACGGATCCTGCTGCGCCACCCCGGCATCGCGCAGGCAGCGGTCTACGCCGTGCCCGACGCCGAGGTCGGCGACCAGGTGATGGCCGCGATCGTGCTCGCGGACGCACCGCTTACCGCCGCCGAGCTCGGCGATTTCCTCGCCGCGCAGCCGGACCTGGCCCCCAAGCAGCTCCCCCGCTTCGTCCGCATCGCCGCCGACCTGCCGCGCACCGCCACGCACAAGGTCCTCAAACGCCCGCTGGCGGCGGAACGCTGGAACTGCACCGACCCGGTGTGGTGGCGCCCGGGCCAGGACCCGTCGTTCGAGCTGCTGACCCCCGAGCGCGCCGCCGAGCTCACCGCCTCTGAGTGAACGACCTGTTCGTCCCACTAGATTGGTCAAACGGTCCGTTCACTCCGAAAGTTCGGCTCGCGGGGACCTCCCGGAATCGGACGGCAGCGCGGAATCGGGCGGCAGCGCGACGCTCTGCCGGTCCGGGGCGATGGTCCACTGCCACGCCGACAGCGGCGGTTCGCCGCGTTGCTGCCACCAGCGGTAGGCCGCCTCGGCCGCGTCCCACAACCGGCGCGGACCGAACTGGCGGACCACATACCGACCGTTGCCCTCCGGGACGATGCTGGCCCACGATCCGGACAGCGGATCGCGCAACCACGCCACTCCGGGCCGATCCTCGGTGCGGTCCCACACGTTCACCCGGCACGACGGCACCGCGACCGCGATCGGCCAGCGGTGATCATCGGCCAGTAGTGGCACCCACGGCGCGAGATCGGTGAAGCCGAGGTCCGCCGCCGGATCGTCGAAGCGTTCCGCCCCGACAGGATCGGACGCGACCCGGTGCGAACGCAGCTCCATGAAACCGACTCGCAGGGCGGTGGCGCGCCCGGTCGCCGTCCCGTCCTCGCCGACGACGAACCGCACCAGCGGGCCGGAAGCGAGATCGGTCCGCATCGGCGCGAGAATCACCCCGCCCGGACGGGTGTTCGCCACCCACGGGAACGGCAACTGTCCTACGTGGACACCTGCGGTCGAGATCACGCGATCCACCCGGTCCGGCAGAACGTCGGCCACCCCATCGGCCAACCTGGCGTCCACCGCTGCGAAACCCGCCGTCTCCAGGCGCTTCCGCGCGTCCGCCGCCAACACCGGGTCGATCTCCACCGTGGTGACGCTCCCCCGCGCACCGACGATGTGAGCGAGCAGCGCAGCACTCCACCCGGTACCTGTGCCGACCTCGAAAACCACGTGCCCCGGACGCACGTCCGACTCGGCCAGCATGCCGAGCACCACCGACGGCATGGACGCCGAGCAGGTAGGCCGATCGCCGACCCCCGGCCAGGCGGTCGCCCCACCGTCGAACTGGGTCACGATGACGCGGTTGGAGTAGACCGCCGCGAGCCAGCGGTCCGGTTCCGCGGCCCGATCCAGCGCCAGGTACGGCCCGTCCTCGGCCTCTCGCACCCACATGCGATCGGGGATGAACCACTCGCGCGGGACCGCGGTCAGCACCGAACGGAAATCGGCCGGGAGGCCCCCGGCCGATTCCAATTCGTCGATCAGCGTACGCACGCCGTCATCATCGGCGGCGAGGGTCACGCGTCGTCCTCGTATTTTTTCGGGTCCACGTCTCCGCTGGTCTTGCCGGTCTGCTTGTCGTCCTCGACCGAGTGGTCGTTCTTTTCTTCGCCCACTGCCGTGACCTCCTTCGACCTCGCCAAGATTAGGAAACGCGCCCGGTAGCGCGGAACCCTACTCGCTCGCCCGGACCAACGGCCCCGGCAAACGACTTCCGGCAACTGAATAATTGCCAGAAGCGCAAGGCGAGATCTACGAAATCACGGAGGACGGCGAGTCCCTTCCGGACCCTCGGCCTGCGCAACGGAAACGCGGGAATGCCATGCGCAATGGCATCCCCGCTCCCGCGCTTCAGCGGATCTTGTCCAGCCGGTCGAAGGTTTCGCCCGCCTCGTGCAGCAGGCTCTCCATCACGTCGGCGACCGGGCGGACCTCGTTCATCCGGCCGACGATCTGGCCGACCGGCATGGACACCACCTCCGGATCGCCGGAGCGGGTGATCCGCTGGTGGGCCTCGCTGACCAGGATGTTCTGCAGCGGCATCGGCAGCGGATCCGGTGCGTCCGGCTCCGCCCAAGCGTCGGTCCAGCGGGTTTTCAGCAATCGCGCGGGTTTTCCGGTGTAGATCCGGGTGCGGACCGTGTCGCTGGAGTCCGCGCCGACCAGCGCGCGCTGCATCGCCTCGCCACCGAGGGCGATGCCGTACTCCTTGGTGGCCAGCCAGCACGAGCCCATCCACGCGCCGCTGGCACCCAGCGCGAGCGCAGCCGCGACCTGACGCCCCGAGCCGATTCCGCCCGCGGCCAGCACGGGTACCTCCTCGCCCACCGCGTCGACGATCTCCGGCACGAGCACCATCGTGGCGATTTCCCCGGTGTGCCCACCGGCTTCGTGGCCCTGCGCCACCACGACGTCCACGCCCTTGTCCACGTGGCGGCGGGCGTGCTCGGCCTTGCCCGCGAGGGCCGCGACCAGC
>NZ_JAFRFW010000958.1:0-2442 GCF_017434145.1 Saccharopolyspora sp.
CACCTCCGGGATCTTCAACTTCCCGTCCTGCGTCACCGCATTCGTCGCATCCAGCGCGGCCTGCGCACTCGCGTCCGCACGCGACGACGCCTCCCCCGAGGCCCCGCCCGTTCGGCCGCCCGCGCCACCTCGCGCGAAGGCACCGAACATGCCGTCCGCAGCACCACCGTGATGATCGTCGGTGGCCAGGTACACCAGCGGGTTGCTCGCGGGCACCGACAGCATCTGCAGCGAGGCATCCGCCATCCCGCCCAGCTTGCGCATCCCGGGGGGCCAGTCCGCCCCTTCCTGCTTCTTCGCGAAATTCGTGCCGTGCTGAGAGTTGAAGTCGTCGATCTTCTTGTTGAACTCGCGGACGCTCTTCGCGTTCGGCCGCTCCGGCACCTTCGCGAAATTCGTGCCGTGCTGGGAGTTGAAGCTGTCGATCTTCTTGTTGAACTCGCGCGGCCCCTGGCTCAGCTTCGCCTCGGCCCGCACCGCCACCGACCGCGCCGCACCGGCAGCCGCACCGGCGGCACCACCACCGATCGCACCGCCGATCGCGGAACCCTTGATGGACTCCTTGTTGATCTTGTCCCGGGTTCCCTTGTTCTTCTGATCGAGCTGAATACCACCGTCCATCCCGGCCATGAACGCCGTACCGAAAGCCGCACCGCCCGCGGCGTACTTCGCCGTCGTCCACGCGCGCTTGCCGATTTCCTTGGCCACGCCCTGCGTGCTCGCACCCCGCAGCGCGGTGGGGATCTTGCTCACCACCGATGCCGTGCGCGACGCGATCTGCTTGATCAGCTGCTGCAAACCGAGGTGCATCACGCCGCGGGCAGTAGCGATGACGGCACCCGCCAGCGGCGCCAGGATCAGGGTCGACAGCAGATACGCGACCTCCGCCGCGACCATGATCGTCATGGCGATGAACATGATCCGCGTCTTCTCGATGTCCGCCGCGGCATCCTTGGCCTGGCTGCCCAGATCGCGCGCCGACTGCTCCTGCCCGCGCAGGGCCTCCGGCGACGTGGTGCCCAGCTTGTCGACCACTTCCTGGGCGAACTCGCCGTCCAAGACGTCGTCGATATCCCCCGACAACGAATCCAACCGGTCCGCCGCGTCCCGGCACGTATCGGCGTACTGGATCAGCGCCTGGCTGATGCTCCGAAGGCCGGACTCGTTGCCCTCCGGCAGCTCCATGCCGATCGTGCCCTTGAGGAAGTCCTGCAAGCCGTCCGGCAAGTCGTTGGTTTCGTCATAACCACTCACAGCGACCTCCTTCCTCGTGGGCGCGACCGGTCATTGCCCCCGTTGGTCAGCGGGCGATGTTCCTGCGTTCAGTTTCCGTATTCGTTCTGCTCGATGGCGGCGCGGTTCGCGGCGTCCTGTTTGCGAACGGCCTCGATCTGCTTGTCGATCTGGTCGGCGAAGGAGTTCGGGGCGCCGCTCATGGCTTCAGCGCCCTCTTGCAGCTTCTTGTTCGGCTCTTCGAAGTTCTTGATGAACGCCTCACCGATATCGTCGTTGCCCCAGCAGCCCCAATGGTCTTCGAGCGTCGTCTTCATCTCGTTGAAGCTCGCCGTGAGGTCCTCGCCCACCGCGCGCAGCTTCTTGTTGATGTCTTCGAGCGCGTCGGGGTCGATGCGGAAGTTCTCGTCAGCCATCCCTGCGGTCCTTCTTCTCGCGCGGGACGCCCGGCAGTTCCTCGGCCATTCCGACGATCGGCTTCATCAGCTGGTCGAGCACCGTGCTCGGGTCGACCTTGCCGGAGGCGATCCCCGCCAGGTCGACCCCCGGCAGCATGCCGCCGGACATCTGCTCGGTCAGCTTGGTCATGCTCTGCGTCCGCCCGGCCTGGATCGTCTCGACGATCACGCTGGCCAGCTGCGCGGGCGCCATGCTGCGGTACTTGTTCCCGTTGAACTTCAGGCCGGTGAGCTCGCCGCTGCCGTCGAAGGTCGCTTCCAGCGAGTGGTCCTTGGCCTGCACGGTCGTGGACTGCTCCTGCTGCTGCTTGGTGACGTCGGCGACGCGCTCGCGCTCCCGCTCCAGCATGGACATCGCGGAATCGATGTCCGTCGGCACGTCCGGTTTCGGGTCCGGTTTGGGGTCCGTCATCGAATCCTCCTGCTCTCCCGGAGCTTTTCCAGGAACTCGTCGGCCCGTGCACGGCTCGGGCCGGTTTCGGCGGGCTCTTCGGGGGCCTCGGGGTCCTCGGTCGGCTGTTCCTGCTGCGGCCTGCCGAGGCTGCCCGCGACGCCTTCTTCCTCGCCCCAGACCGCCCGCTCGACATTGACCGGCACCTTGTTGTCGCGGTGCTGGTCCTGCGACATCGGCATCCCGCCCATCATCGGCCCGACCGGGTGGCCGCCTGCATGCCCGGAGCCGCTCGCGGGCTGTGGTGCGGTGCCGCCCGCGGGCGCGTTGCCGGTCATCGGCTGCCGGGAGCCGGCCGTG
>NZ_JAFRFW010000097.1:0-2372 GCF_017434145.1 Saccharopolyspora sp.
ACGCGGTCGGCTTCCTCGATGAGCACCTGCGCGCCGAGCGAGCTGTCGAAATCCGGGCCGGTGCGCACCAAGTGGTAGGCGAGCGTCGGCCGATCCACCGCACCACCCCGCTGCAACTGCGCCAGCATCCGCCGGGCCAGCGCCGCGTGCAGCGACCACGCCCGCTCCGGACCGGCGCGGCGGCGCAGCGTCGCGGCCAGCGCGGGTACCGCGAACCGCACCTCGTCCTGGACGTCGACCACCAGCACACCGCGCGCGACCAGCCGGTCCAGGTCCTGGCCGGACGGTTCCAGCCCGACAGCGGCGGCCGCGGTCAGCATCGGCAGGTCGTCCACCCGCACCCGATCTTGCAGCGCCAGCACGGAAGCCAGCCGTTCGGTGTCGTCGCCGTCCTCGACGACCGCTTGCACCAGGGCGTGCTGCTCCGGCAGCGCCACCGGCTCGGTCAGCGGGGACAGGCAGAAGTGCTCGTCCACCACGGTCAGCCGCCCGCGCTCGCGCAGATCTTGCAGCGTCGACAGCAGCGTGCCCGGATTGCCGAACAGCGGGCCGAGCGCGGTGCGCAGCGCCTCCACCACCGTCTGGTCCAGCTTCGCCCGGCCGTGCGCGGCGCACCAGCGGGTCAGCAGCGCGGTGACGTCCCGGTCGGCCAGCGGCCCGAGCTCCACTACCCGGTCGGCCAGCGAGATCAGCTGCCAGGTGCTGCTGGCGGCGAACGAGTGCGTGCGGGTGGAGAACACGACCGCGCAGCCGACCGCGCGCAGCCGCTGCACCAGCGGGCACAGGGCCACCGACAGCAGCGGGCCGCAGCGGTCCACGTCCTCGATGATGATCACGGTGTGGGCGCGGGCGGCGATGACGCCGAGCGCGCGGGCCAGCTCGTGCACCATCGGCAGCAGCGCGCGCTGCGGCTGCTGGTCCAGCTCGCTGCGCCGCCGCGCGGCCGCGGCCACCGCGTCCAGCAGCTGCGGATCCCAGCCGCGCTCCAAGAACTGCCGCGCGCCGTCGAGCAGCGCGTCGATCGCGGCGCGGCCGTCGCCGTCCGCGGCATCGGCCAGCAGCACGTGGCCGCCGTGGCGCTGCGAGTTCACCGCGGCCGCCTCCAGCAGCGCGGTCTTGCCTTCCCCCGGCTTGCCGTGCAGCGCCAGCAGCTCCCCCGAGCCGCGGCCGCAGGCAGCACTGATCTCGGCCCACTGCTCGTCCCGGCCGAACACCGGCCCGCTGTCCCGAGCCATTCTTCCTCTCTCCAATCGACTGCTCGCGGCCGGGCGCACCCCACCGCAAGCCTCCCCCTCGCCCTTCCTATTGCCCGGCCGTGCGCGAGCGGTGGTCCGGTGATTGCGCGGACCTAGATCGAGGGACATCCCTCGGCTGGACCACAATGGGGCATTCGGCGCGGCCGGCGTCGACCGGCCCGCGTGCGGACATGGAGCCGTGGCGAGCTTTCCGGGCAACGGACTCAGGAAGGAGTGTGGAGTGGTTCGCGCAGAACGTCGCTTTTCGGCCGAATCTCCCGCTGTGGCCGGTTCCGTCCCGGACGGCCCTGGGCAGTGCCGTGGCTGAGCGCACATCAGCCGAACAGGATCCGGTTGGCGCGCGGCTGGCCGGCCGCGACGACGTGCTCGCCGAAGTGCTCAGAACCGTGCAGGCCAAGGACGTTCCCGTGACGTTGCTGAGCGGTGCCGCCGGCTCCGGGCGCACGGCGGTGCTCGCGGAAGTGCGCGATCGCTGCACCGCCGCCGGTGCGCGAGTGCTGGAGATGCGGGCCACGGAGCCGGACCGCTCGACTCCGTACGGTGCGCTGTACCGGCTGTTGTCGGAAGTGGGCGAACTCGCTCCCGCGGCCGGGGAGGCGCGCGGATCGGTGCTCGCGCTGGTGGCCAAGCTCAGCGCCGCGCCGGACCCGGCCACCTCGCAGCCCATCGCGGCGCAGCTGGCCGGTGCGCTGCACGCGGCGACCCGCAACATGCGGCCGCTGGTGGTGCTGGCCGACGACGCGCAGTGGCTCGACGATGCCACCGCCGCGCTGCTGGAGCCGCTGGTGCAGCGGATGAACGGCAATTCGTTCTCGATCGTGCTGTCCGCTCGGTCCGATGTGGACTCCGGTAGGGGAGTTGCGGCGCTGCGGCGGCTGCGCGCGGCCGGGCTGGTGCGCACGGTGACGCTGCGCCCGCTGGCCAGGCTGCACAGCGCCCGGCTGATCGCCCGGAGGTTGCAGGCGAAACCGGACGCGGAAGTCGTCGACATGCTGCACGGCGCGGCCCGCGGACTGCCCGCGGCGCTGGAGGCGGGCATCGCCGCCTACCGGCGCGCCGAGGCGCTGAGCATCGTGGACCGGCACGCCTACCTGGTCTCGCACGAGGAACGTCCCG
>NZ_JAFRFW010000098.1:0-5640 GCF_017434145.1 Saccharopolyspora sp.
GACCTTCAGCGCCGAGGAGATCTCCTTGAGCACATCCTTGTTCTCGCGGATGAAGTCCTGTCCCTGACCGATCAGGTCGTAGCTGGCCGGGGGTTCTTTGAACCGCATCCCCTTGGCCTCGTTGATGCGATTCGTGCACTCCCGGGCCGCAGCGGTCATCTCCGTGCGCAGACCGTTGGCCTTGTCCACGCAGTCCTGCCACGCCACCCGAGCCGACGACAACGCCGCCGACGCATCCCCCGCGTCCGACTCATACGGCGCTGCGGGCGGTGGCGGATGCCCCGCCGGAGCATGGGCTTGTTCGTCGCGGACCTTGTCCGCATGAGCCCGGTCGGCGGACCGCGCCCGCTCCACACGGCCCTCGCTGGCCTTGAGCTGCTCCCACAACCCAGGCGCCTGCTGCGCCAACGGCCGCATCCGCCCCTGAAGCTCGGACAACCGCGAGGAAAACCGGGACAACGCCGAGCCGACCTGGCTGAACGCCGTGCCCGTCACCCGTAGATCCGGCGGCAACTCCGAATCGATCTTCTCCCGGAACTGCTCACCCTCCGGACCCTGGAACTGGCCGGTATCCATGCCGGTGATCCGCTCCGCCGCGTGCGACGCGGACTCGCCGAAACGGTCATACCGGCGAGCCGAACCCGCGATCGCCTCCGGCGAACCACCCAACGAGAACAAGTGCCCCGGAAAATCCGCCACCGCAACCCCACCGCACGAGACCCACTCCCCGCGACCAGCCCGCACCGACACCTCGGCGCGAACGGCGACCCGGCACGAACAAGCCCGGCGCGCAGCGTTCACCCGCGACTACCAGCCGTGATCACGACAGATCAGCGCGAGTGTACGACACCACCCGGGCCCGCCGGGGCCGCTTGCGGAAAACCACCCCGGCGGGCAACCGGACCAGCCCGATCAGCCTTGCGGGACAGCAGTTCCGCCGGGCGGCGTCGCCGGTTCCTCGTCCGAGCGCGGCACGTACGCCGTTTGCACGAGCAGCGGTTTGCGGCCGCGGCGCACCAGAGTGCCGCGGCCGGCGGGTTGCTGGCTGAAGTAGACCTCCGGCCACATCTTCCCCTCGCTGCGGTCGCCGGACAGCAGCAGACCGGCCGCCCCGGACTCCTTCACACCCTGCACGAACGGCTCGTACAACGAGCGGCTGGAGCCGCTGGAGCGACGGCACAGAACCACGTGGAACCCGATGTCACGGGACTGCTGCAGGTACGGCAGGAACGGCGCCAGCGGGTTCGCGCCGCCGGTGGTGAGCAGATCGTAGTCGTCGACCAGCGCCACGATCTCCGGGCCGCGCCACCAGGAACGGGTGCGCAACTGCTCAACGGTGACGTCCTCCGGCGGGAGCCGTTTCGCGAGTTCTCCGGCCATGCCTTCGGCGAGCCCGCCGGCCACGGCGGTGTTGTGCGCGTAGCCGCCGAGGTATTCGTCGTCGATGCCCTCCAACATGCTGCGCCGCGGGTCGAACAGCGCGAACACGACCTCGTCGCTGCCGTAGCGGCTCGTGAAGTCCTCGACGATCAGGCGCAGCAGCGAAGTCTTGCCGGCCTGGGTGTCGCCGAAGACGAGCAGGTGCGGGTCGTCGCCGAAGAGGTCGACGGTGGTGGGCCGCAGCTCGGTCTCGTCCACCCCGAGGCGCAGCACCTTGCGGTCGGGTGCGCGTTCGGCGAAGGAACGGTGGTCCAGCCGCTCCGGCAGCATCCGCACCGGCGTCGCGACCGGGCCGCTCCAATGCCGCACGACCTCGTCGACCGCGTGCTGCACGCCCGCGGTGATGGTCGCCGGATCGGCGTGGCCGTCGATGCGGGGCAGCGCGATGTGCCCGGTCAGTCCGCGGTCGGTCAGGCAGCGGCCGGGAACCTTGATGTTCTCGGCGAGCTTGCGCTTGACCGTGGTGTCCAGCGGATCGTGCAGGCGCAGCTCCAGCTTGTTCGCGATGACCGACTGGATCTGCATCCGCAGGTCGGTCCAGCGGCCCGCGGTGACCACGACGTGCACCCCGAAGCCGGCACCGCGGGAGGCGATGTCGTGCACCACCTCCAGCAGGTCCTCGAAGTCCTGCCGCAGCGCCAGATACCCGTCGATCACCAGGCAGATGTCCGCGCTGGTGAGCTCCGGGAGCTTGCCAGCGCGGTGCTGATCGCGCATCGCCTGCACGGAATCCAGGCGGTAGTCGGCGAAGAGGGCTTCGCGCTCGCCGAGCAGCGTGGCGATCTCGCTGATGGTGCGGCGCACCCGGTCGGGCGCCAAGCGGTCGGCGACCCCGGCGACGTTCGGCAGCCGGTCGAGGCCGTTGAGCGTGCCGCCGCCGAAATCGACGCAGTAGAACGCCAGATCGCTGGGCGTGTGGGTCAGCGCGCCGCCGAGGATCAGGGTGCGCAGCGCGGTGGATTTGCCGCTCTGCGGCGAACCGAGGATCGCCAGGTGCCCTCCGCTGGCGGCGAGGTCGGCGACCAGCGGTTCCTGGCGCTGCTCGGCGGGGATGTCGACGGTGCCCATCGGGATCGCCAGCGAACCGTGCCACCGCCGGTCGACCGCGGACAGCCCGTAGGTGCGGTCCGGTTCGACGCGGCCGATCGCTGCCGACAGCGCCATCGTCGCGGGCAGCGGCGGCAGCCAGACCTGCCTGGCGCGAGCACCGGGCTGCTGCGAAACGCGCTGGACGACGACGTCGAGCACGGTCGGTTCGGAGACGGTGCGCTTGTCGCGGTCGATCTTCGCGGTCTTCGGCTGCAGGTGCGCGTGCTGGTTCAGCCAGGCTTGGGCTTCGTTGTACGGGGTGAACGGCGCCAGCCGGGGGGTTTCCTGGGCGCTTTCCACGCCGGAAGGGGCCTGGTAGTCGCCGGAGACGTAGAGCGCCTTCCAGCGTTCGCTCAGGCCGTGCTCGGCGCCGAGGTAGCCGTTGCCCGGCGCGCTGGGCAGGTGGTACGCGTCCGGGACGCCGAGCACCGTGCGGGATTCCTGCTCGTTGAAGGTGCGCAGCCCGATCCGGTACGAGAGGTAGGACTCGAGCCCTTTGATCTTGCCTTCCTCCAGCCGCTGCGAGGCCAGCAGCAGGTGCAGGCCCAGCGAACGGCCGATGCGGCCGAGCTGCAGGAACAGCTCGACGAAGTCCGGCTTCGCGGTGAGCAGCTCACCGAACTCGTCGATGACGATGAACGGGTTCGGCAGCGGTTCGAGGTCCTCGCCCGCTTCCCGCTTCTCCTGGTATTCCACCAAGCTGGCCAGCGATCCCGCATCGGCGAGGATGCGTTGCCTGCGCGTCATCTCGCCGAGGACCGCGTCGTGCAGCCGGTCCACCAGGCCGGTGTCGTCGGAGAGGTTCGAGACCATGGCGCTGGTGTGCGGCAGCTCGCCGAGCCCGGCGAAGGTCGCGCCGCCCTTGTAGTCCACCAGGATCATGTTCAGCCGCTCGGGCGGATGGGTCATGGCCAGCGCGAGCACGAGGGTGCGCAGGAACTCGCTCTTGCCGGAGCCGGTGGCGCCCACGCACAGCCCGTGCGGTCCCATCCCGCCTTGCGCGGCCTCCTTGATGTCGAGGGTGATCGGGCGGCCGGAATCGCCCACCGCGAAGGGAACTTTGAGGAACTCGCCCTCGGTGCGCGGTGCCCACGCCTTGCCGACGTCGAACGTGGCCTCGTCCGCGATGTCCAAAAGGGACCGCAGGTCGCCGCCGGTGTCCGCCGACATGGACTGGTTGGCGTCGGCGACCAGGCGGTAGGGCGACAGTTCCCGGGCGAGCCTGGTCATCACCGGAACGCTGACGTGATCGAGCGTGCCCTCCCGCGCCCCGGCCAGCCGTTGCTGTTCCGCCCGCCCGGCCTGGGCAGGGTCGTGCGGATTCGGCGTCGGGCGGAGGTCTTCGACGCTGGCGGCGTCGCCGTCGACGGTGACGCGGACGTCGACGTGCGCGGGTTCGAGCCGCCGGTCCGGCACCAGCACCACCTGCGACACCTTGATGTCCGCCAGCGAAACGCCGCCGCTGTCGGCGAAGAGTTCGGCGCTGCCCGCGGAGACCTGATCGGTGATGACCACCAGGTGCGGGCCGCGCACCGTCGGGGTCTGGCCCCAGCTGCGGGTGGAGGCCGCGTTGAGGCGCCGGTCCAGTTCGCCGCGAAGCATCCCCACCAGGCCGGAGGCGGTGTCGGCGACGAGGCGGCGCGGGGCGGTGCCGTCCCACTGCGAGCTGTCGATCGTGTGCGGCAGCCACTTGATCCAGTCGAACTCGCCGATGACGTTGCGCCCGACCGCCCACGCCAGCTGCACCTCGTTCGGCGCGTGCAGCGCGGCGACCTGGGCGACCATCGCGCGCAGCGCGGCGCGGGTCAGCTCCGGCATCCCGACGACCGACACGGTTCCGTGCCACGGCACCGCGAGCGGCATGTTCGTCAGCTGCGCCAGCCTGCCGGTGACCATGGCGGCCTCGGCCTGGGTGATCGGGTCCGGGTTGGCCAGCTGCGTACCGACCGAGCCGACTTCCACCGGGCGCCAGAGCGCGTCGGTGCCCGATCCCAGCCGGGCCAGCAGGAAGTCGGGAGCCTGCCGATTGCGTTCCCACCGCCGCTCGGGGTTGTGCACCACGTCGATCAGCGCCAACGGCTCCGGATGCACGTGTTCGGCGGCCGCGCGTTGTTCGGCGCGGGCGGTGCGGATGACCTCGCGGATCTCCGCGATGTGCTCGGAATAGCGCTGCCGCTGCTGCTGCAGTTCCTTGTTCTTGCCGGAATTGCGGTGGATCACCATCGCCACCGTGCCGAGCAGCATCACCACGAACAGGCACACCGCGGCCACGCGCATGAGGGCGTTGCCGCGGGCGGCCAGCGAGGCGACCATGACTCCGCCGCCGACCACCGGCATCAGGATCGACATCACCGTGCTGCCCGCACCGCCGCCTGCGGCGCGCCCCGGCAGCGTCAGCGGCGCGGCCACCTGCACCGGTTCCAGTTCCACCCGCGGTACCGGTAACCGCGGCGGCCGATGAACAAGGCGTTGTGTCACGGCGACTCCCTCCAGCCCTAATGCGGGCTATACCCTATCGACCGTGGATCACTCGCCACGTCACGATCGCCTACATTCCTGGGGATGCCGATGAGTGTGCCGATGACGCGCGTCACGGTGGTAGAGCCCGAGAGCAATCGCCGGGTCGATGTTCCGCTGCCTTCGCAGGACCCGATCATCCAGCACCTGCCGGATCTGGCGCGCAGCTTCAGCCTCCTCGGCGCCAACACCGACCCGCGCCGCTGGACGCTGTCGAAACCGTTCGGGAACCAGGAGATTCCGCCGGAACGGTCGTTGTCCGACGCGCAGATCGTGGACGGGGCGCAGCTGTGGCTGGTTCCCGCCCAGGGCCGCTCGCACCCCTTGCTGGCCGAGGACGTCGTCGAAGAGACCAAAGGCGTCCTCGACACCGACATCGACGAATGGGACGGCCCCGTCCGGCAGCGCGGCCTGACCAACATCGCCGCGCTGCTCGTGCTGGCCTTCGGCCTCATCGCCGCGTTCGCCCCGCTCGACTGGCTCGGCCAGCTCACCCTCGCCGGGCTCGGCGCGCTGCTCGGGTTCGCCGCGATGTTCGCCGCGCGCGAGAACACCCTGATGCTCACCGCGCCGGTCCCGTCCTGGGCGATGATC
>NZ_JAFRFW010000099.1:0-9611 GCF_017434145.1 Saccharopolyspora sp.
AGCAAGCCCTTTTCGCCGACCCGGACGCTGCCGCCACAGTGGACCGGCTGCGCGGTCTGGGCGTCGAGGACGCCGTGGTCACGGACGGCGCCAACGGCTGCGTCCTGCTCGACGGCGACGGGACCCTTCGCCTGCCCGCCGAGCACGTCCCGACGGTCGACGACTCCACCGCCGCAGGCGACGCCTTCAACGCCGCCTACCTGGCAGCCCGCCTCACCGGCACCGCCCCGCCCGATTCCGCCCAGCACGCCCAGAAAATCGCCGCCACGGTCATCTGCCACCCGGGCGCCATCGTCGCCGACGAGGTACTGCCGAAGCGGGCGTGATGCCAGCCCTACCCGAGCGTGCGCAGGAAGCAGTGCAGAAGTGAGTGAACGGACTGTTCGTCCAATCTAGTCGGTCGAACGGTCCGTTCACTCCTGGGATGTGCTGCTGCGGCGAGCCGACACGCCCGCGCGTCGCCGGATCGGCGCAAGTGTGGCGCGTGGTGAAGGGTCGTTCGCTCCCGCTAGACCGCCTGCTCGATCAAGGACTCGTGCTACCCGCCGGGTGTGGAGTGCCTCGATGTCGACCGAAGGCGAAGCAGGAGCCATTGCTTCGGCGATGGCTTGCACGTATCCAGGCGTCCGCAACAGGCCGGGGCGCCGCCGATACCGGCGAGGATCGCCGCTCCGGACGGGATCGTGACCGCACCGAGGTCGATGTCCGCGGTGGCGTAGCGCAGCGGCATGTTCGCGAACGGCGTATTCCAGGACAGGTGTCCTGGCGAACGCCCGCCGAGGCGGACATCGAAGAGGTGCTCGACGACATCGTCATCGGTGTTGTCGCGGGGCACCCGGATCGCGATGGCGTCAGATCCTTGTTCGAGCCGTGGTGCTGGATCACGAGCGGAGGATCGCCCCCGGCCCGCTTCGCGATCGCGCGGACGGTCGCCTCCTCGGGCCCGTGCTCGTGTTGGTGGCCGACCGTCTTGTGTCCACAACGGACGAAAAGTCAATGACCGTTCTCGCAGGTGAGGTGCAGGTGGTCAATGTCCGGACGGGTGCAGTTGTCCCCGGACAATCCCCGGACATAGATCAAGGGCGGGAACCGTCGCCCGATCGCTATGTTCGTTCCTGCCGACCCGCTCCGGGCGGCTCTGGGGTTCCGGACCAACGGGGTCCGGACGAACATGTGGGGTGAAGATGCGACGCACTGCCGTCATCGGTCTCTTGACCGCGACGATTCTTTCAGGTGGGTTGACGCAAGGGGTGGCCAATGCGGCGCCCGCGCAGCCGGAAGCGAAGGGCCTGGCGCCGAGCTGCTTCCACACCAGCGCCAGCGGTGGGAACGCCACGGTGACGATCTACTACAACAACACCTGCTCGTCGCAGCAGCGCGTCAAGTTCGTGATCCAGCGCGCGGTGGACAGCAACTGCATCACCGTCAAGGCGGGCTACAAGGGCTCCTACAAGTCCGGCGCCGGCACGGCGCCCGAGCTCGACAAGGTGGAGTCCTGCTGATCCGCGCAATCGGATAGGCCGCGGTGCTTGGCAGGACGACATGCCCGCGAATAGCCGGATCGGCGCAAGCTGGTGCGGAGTGAACGGACCGGTCGCCCGATTCTCGGGACGGCGGTCCGTTCACTCCAGCACGGTCACGGCGTGCTCGCCGCCGAGCCCGGTGCCACGCGCAGGTCGGCTTCGATGTTCGCGGTGGTTTCCAGCAGCGGTGGCAGCAGGTTCTCCCGGGCTTCGGCTCCGGTGGTGCGGCTGGCGTGCGAGGAGATGTTCGCCGCTGCGATCACCCGGCCCGCGCGGTTGCGGACGGGGGCGGCGATGGACCGCAGGCCGGCTTCCAATTCCTGGTCCACCAGCGCGAAACCCCGTTCGCGGATGCGCGCGAGTTCCTGGCGCAGCTCGTCCGGGCTGCTCAGGGTGTGCGGGCCGAGCGGGTCCAGGCGCACCCGCGACAGGAACGGATCCAGCTCGTCAGCAGGCAGGTTCGCCAGCAGCACCCGGCCCATCGACGTCGCGTAGGCGGGGAACCGGGTGCCGATGTTGATCGAGACGGTCATGATCCGGCTGGTCGGCACGCGGGCGATGTAGACGATGTCGTCGCCGTCGAGCACCGACACCGAAGCCGACTCGTGCACCTGCGAGACGAGCCGCTCCAGGTGCGGCTGCGCGATCTCCGGCAGCGAAACGCTGGACAGGTAGGCGAAACCCAGCTCCAGCACCCGCGGGGTCAGCGTGAACACCCGCCCGTCGCTCCAGACGTAGCCGAGCTGCGCCAAGGTGTGCAGGAACCGCCGCGCCGCCGCCCGGGACAGGTCGGTGGTCCGGGCGACCTCGCTCAGCGTCATCTCCGGGCGGGACTCGTCGAAGGCGCGGATCACCGCCAGCCCCCGCGCCAAGGACTGCACGTACCCGCCGGTTTCCGATTCCATCGTTCTCCTCGCTCGCCCGGCCAGGTCGCCGGAGACCCCAATTCACTCGCCCTCGGCGTCCAGCACGTCCTTGGCCAGCGCGAACGCGCGGTTCGCCCGCGGCACGCCCGCGTAGATCGCGACGTGCATGAGCACCTCGCGGATCTCTTCCGGGGCTACGCCGTTGCGCCGGGCGGCGCGCACGTGCATCGCGAACTCCTCCTCGCAGCCGGTGGCGGCGAGGATGGCCAGGGTCAGGCAGCTGCGGGTCCGGCGGTCCACGCCGTCCCCGGTCCACACCTCGCCCCATGCGTAGCGCGTGATGAAGTCCTGGAATCCCTCGGTGAACTCGGACTTCTTCGCCTCCGCGCGGTCCACGTGGGAGTCGCCGAGCACCGCGCGGCGCACTTCCATGCCCTCGGCGTGGCGCTGTGCGTCCTCGCTCATCGGATGCTCCGCGTGAAGTGGTGCAGCAGCAGGCGGTTGACCGGCTCCGGCCGTTCGGCGTTGGCGAGGTGCGAGGCGTCCGAGAGGATTTCCACCTGCGCGCCGGGACTCTCGGCGCCGATGAGTTCGGCGTGCGGCGGGGGAGTGGCCGGATCGTCGCGCCCGGCGATCACCAGCGTCGGCGCGGTGATCTCGCCGAGCTTCGGCAGCAGGTCCATCTCCGCGATGGCCTCCGCGCATCCCGCGTAGCCCTCGTCGCTGCATTCGGTGACCATGTTGCCGAACTTCTCCGCGATCTCCGGCTTCGCCGCCGTCGCAGGGGTGAACCAGCGGCTCACCGAACCGTCCACAAGGGACTTGGTTCCGTGCTCGCGGGCCTGCGCAGCGCGTTCGCGCCACGCCGAGGCCGGGGTCAGCGATGCCGAAGTGCACAGCAGCGCCAGCCGCCCGATCCGGTCCGGGTGTCGTTCGGCCAGCCACATCCCGGTCATGCCGCCCAGCGACACCCCGGCGAAGTGCGCGCGCTCGATCCCGAGCGAATCCAGCAGTTCCAGCACGTCCCCGCCGAGGTCGGCCAGCCCGTACGGGCCGGGCGGAGCCGAGCTGCGGCCGTGGCCGCGCTGGTCGTAGCGCAACACGCGGAACCGCTCGGCCAGTGCGGGCTCCTGGTCGTCCCACAGGGACAGATCGGTGCCCAGCGAGTTCGACAGCACGACCACCTCGGCCCCTTCGGGCCCGGTGAGTTCGTAGTGCGGCATCACGGCGAATTCCCTCCCGCCTCGTGCAGCGCCAGCGCACGATCGATGAACGCGCCCGCCGAACCCAGGTTGTCGCCGGGCTCGGTGGCGCGGATGATCTCCTGTTCGGACAGTACTTCGCGAACCCGCTCGTCGGCGATCAATTCCGCGCGCAGCGAAGTGCCCCGCTCGACGACCCGCTCGCACAACTCCTTGACGAGTTGCTGTGCCGCATCGCGGCCCATTGAGCCGAGCAGTGCCGAGGAAGCGGCCGCGGCCAGCACCAGACCGCCGGTGAGGTCCACATTGGACGCCATGCGCTCCGGGTGCACGCGGAGATTCGCCAGCAGCCGGTCGGTTCCCGCTGCCGTGGCCGCGACCAGGCGCAGCAGTTCGCTCAACGGCTCCCATTCGGACTGCCACGCACCGGCGGCGCGTTCGTGCGCCTGCGGCATCGCCGCCAGCAACGTGCTCACCAGGCCGGGAACGCGGTGCGCGGCGGCGCTGATCAGCACCGATCCCGCCGGGTTCTGCTTGTGCGGCATCGCGGAGGAGCCGCCGGAGCTGCCTTCGGTGAGCTCGCCGATTTCGGTCTGCGCGTGCAGTTCGACGTCCAGCGCGATCTTGCCGAGGCCGCCCGCGACGGTGCCGAGCGCGCCCGCGAGTTCGGCGATCCGGGTGCGGTCGGTGTGCCATGGCAGCACCGGCTCGGCCAGTTCCAGCTCCGCGGCGAGGTGGCCCAAGACCTCGACGCCGCGACCGCCCAGCGAGTCCAGCGTCCCGGCCGGACCACCGAGCTGCACCGCGAGCCGCGTGGTGAACACCCGCTCCAGCTGCTCGGTGGATTCGGACAGCGCGGTCAGCCACGCGGCGCAGCGACGCCCGAACGTCGTCGGCAACGCCTGCTGCAACAGCGAGCGCCCGATCATCACCGTGCCGCGGTGTTCGCCGGCCAACCGCGCGCAATGCCCGGCAGCGCTGCGCAAATCCGCGAGCACCCCGCGCAACGTGCGGCGTGCCACCAGCATCGCGGCGGTGTCCAGCACGTCCTGGCTGGTCGCACCATTGTGGACATACGGGCGCGCGTCCGCCGGGACCAGCTCGCCGAGGTCCGCCACCAGCCCGATCACCGGTGTTGCCGAGGACACCGCGCGCTGCGCCAGCGATTCGAGGTCGAACTCCTCGGCGCGGCAGTGCCGGGTGATTTCCGCGGCCGCGGATTCCGGAACGAGCCCGGCGCGGGCTTGGGCGCGCGCCAGCGCGGCCTCGAAATCCAGCATGGCCTGCACCCAAGCGCCGCGGCCGGTGCCCGCCGCGGCATCGGGGGTGCTGAACATCGGCGCGAACAAGCCGGGCTCAGAGGTCGAAGAAAACGGTCTCGTCATCGCCCTGCAGCCTGATGTCGAACCGCACGCTGCGCTCGTCGGCCACCGCGATCAGGGTGCCGCGCCGCTCGGCGTCCACTGCGGACAGCACCGGATCGGCGGCGTTGGCAGCCTGCTCATCGGGGAAGTAGATCCGGGTGACCACGCGGTTGAGCATTCCGCGCGCCAGCACCGTGACGTCCAGGTGCGGCGCCTCGGTGCGACCGTCCGGAGTGGGCAGCGGACCCGGTTTGACGGTGCGGAACCAGAACCCGCCCTGCGGATCGGTGCCGCAGCGCCCGAAATTCTCGAACGAGGCCGACCCGCCGCGCGGATCGTTGGGGTGCGAGAACCGGCCCTGCTCGTCGGCGCCCCAGAGCTCGATCACCGCGTCCGGCACCGGCGTGCCGTCGCCGTCGAGCACCGTGCCGCGCACGACGATCGATCCGGGCGTGCCCGCGGGTACGATCTCCGGGCCGTCGTCCCACATCATCCCGCCCGGCAGCGCGAAGAACGGCCCGACCGTCTGCGACGGCGTGGTGCCCAGTTCGTCCACTGTGGAGTCCGTCATCAGTCGTCGTCCTCCTCCTCGAACACGGTCGCTTCCGAGCCGCGCAGCACGATGTCGAACTTGTAGCTCAGCGCCCACTCCGGCACCGTCGTGTCCAGGTGGAAGCTGCTGATCATCCGCTCGCGGGCGGCCGGGTCGCGCACCGAGTTGAAGATCGGGTCCTGGTAGAACAGCGGATCCCCCGGGAAGTACATCTGGGTGATCAGCCGCTGCGTGAACGCCTGCCCGAACAATGAGAAGTGCAGGTGCGCGGGCCGCCACGCGTTGTCGTGGTTGCGCCACGGATACGCCCCGGGCTTGATGGTGACGAACCGGTAGTAGCCGTCCGCGTCGGTCATCGCGCGCCCGACACCGGTGAAGTTCGGGTCCAGCGGCGCGGGGTGGCGGTCCCCGGCGTGGCGGTAGCGACCGGCCGCGTTCGCCTGCCACAGCTCCAGCAGCGTCTCCGGAACCGGTTTGCCGTCCGAGTCCAGCACCCGGCCGCTGACGATGATCCGCTCGCCCAGCGGTTCGCCCTCGTGCTGCACCGTCAGGTCGTGGTCGGTCTCGCCGACCCGGTCGTGCCCGAGCAGCGGGCCGGTGACCTCGGTGAGGTACTGCGGCAGCAGCTGCAACGGCCGCTTCGGGTGCCGCAGCGCCGAAGACCCGTACTCCGGGGTGTCCAGCGGCGGGTGCGAGTCGCCGTCCGGGCGGTACTTCGGCACCAGCAGGCCGGAGCTGTGTTGTGCGGTCATCGTCGACTCCTACGCTTCGAGTACCACTGCCAGGCCCTGCCCGACGCCGATGCAGATCGCCGCCAGGCCCCAGCCGCCGCCGTTGCGCCGCAGCTGATGCGCCAGGCTGCCGAGGATCCGCGCCCCGGACGCGCCCAGCGGGTGCCCGATCGCGATCGCCCCGCCCTGCACGTTGACGATCTCCGGATCCAGCTCCGGCCACTCTGCCAGGCAGGCCAGCGACTGCGCGGCGAAAGCCACGTTGAGTTCCACCGCGGCCAGGTCGCTCCAGCCGATGCCGGCGCGGCGCAGCGCGGTGTTGGCCGCCTCGACCGGGCCGATGCCGAGCACGTCCGGATCCACCCCTGCGACGCCGCGGGCGGCGATCCGCGCGAGCGGCTGCGCGCCGAGGTCACCTGCCACCGACTCGGAGCCGATCAGCAGCGCCGACGCGCCGTCGTTGAGCGGGGAGGAGTTGCCCGCGGTGACCGTGCCGTCCGCGCGGAACGCGGGCTTGAGCCCGGCCAGCTTCTCGGTGGAGCTGTCCGGGCGGATGCCCTCGTCGCGGGTCAGCTCGGTGCCGGGCACGGCCGCCACCTCGGCGTCGAACAGACCCGCCTCCCAGGCCGCGGCCGCGCGCCGGTGGCTGCGCACCGCGAAGGCGTCCTGCTCATCCCGGCTGATCTCGTAGCGGTCCGCCAGCAGTTCGGCGGAGGCGCCGAGCGCGATGGTCCAGCGCTCGGGCATCTCCGGGTTGACCATCCGCCAGCCGAGCGTGGTGGAGTGCAGCGTCTCGTGGCCGTTCGGATAAGCCTTCTCCGGCTTCTGCAACACCCACGGCGCCCGGCTCATCGACTCCACGCCGCCGGCGATCACCAGGTCGTTGTCGCCGGTCTGCACCGCGCGGCTCGCGCCGATCGCGGCCTCCAGTCCGGAGCCGCACAGCCGGTTCACCGTCGATCCGGCCACGCTGGTGGGCAGCCCGGCCAGCAGTGCCGCCATCCGCGCGACGTTGCGGTTGTCCTCTCCGGCGCCGTTGGCGTCGCCGAACGCGACGTCCTCGATCCGTGCCGGGTCCAGCCCGGAAGTGCGCTCGACCAGCGTGCGCACCACGTGCGCGGCCAGGTCGTCCGGGCGCACCGCGGCCAGGCCCTTTCCGTAGCGGCCGATGGGGGTGCGCACCGCGTCGAGGACGTAAGCCCCGTTGCTCATGGAAGCTCTCAGTCCTTCCCGATCGTTGCTTTGAGTTCCCGCAGCACGCTGAGCTCCGTTTCGGTCGGCGGGTCCTGCACGCCCGGCTCGTCGACGACCTTGAGGTCCCAGCCGGTGGCTTCCTTGACCTGCCCGACCTCGACGCCGGGGCTCAGCGTGGTCAGGGTGAGCTCGCAGGTGTCCGGATCGGGCTGCATGACGCCCAGATCGGTGATCACCTTCACCGGGCCGCGGCCCTGCAACCCGAGCTTCTCCCGATCGCCCTTGCCGCGGCCGAACCCGACGGAGCTGACGAAGTCGACCTGCTCGACGAAGCTGCGGGTGCTCTGGCGCATCACGATGAGCACTTCCCGGCAGTTCGCCGCGATCTCCGGGGCACCGCCCGCGCCGGGCAGCCGCACCTTCGGACTCGCGTAGTCCCCGCCGATCACGGTGGAGTTGATGTTGACGAACTTGTCCACCTGCGCGCCGCCGAGGAAGCCGAAGTCGATCCGGCCCGGCTGCAACCAGTAGTTGAAGATCTCCGGCACGCTGACCACCGAGTCCGCGGTGTCGGCGAGGATGCCGTCGCCGATCGACAGCGGCAGCTGGTCCGGCTTGGTCCCGAGCGTGCCGGACTCGTAGACCAGCACCAGGTCCGGGGCGTGCGTGCGGCGGGCGAGGTTGGCTGCGGTGCTGGGCAGGCCGATGCCCACGAAGCAGGCGGCGCCGTTGTGCAGCGTGCGCGCGGCGGCGACGCTCATCATCTCGTCGGCGGTGAACGTCATCGCGCGCTCCTCTCGGCGGTGGTCCGCACGTTCGCCTCGATCCAGGTCTCGAATTCCTCGCGGCTGCGGGAGATCGCGTCCCAGTTCTGGTAGTAGCCGTTGTCGCGCTCGTAGAAGCCCTGCGCGTAGGAGGGGCGCGCTCCGCCGGGCGCTTCGGCGACCGCGGTCACCGCCCACTTCGGCAGCACCACACCGCCCGGGCGCGGGGTGAGCTCGTCGACGATCTCCTCGACGGTCACCAGGGAACGCTTCGAGGCGAGCACGGTCTCCTTCTGCACCCCGGTGATGCCCCACATCTGCACGTTGCCCGCCCGGTCGGCCTGCTGGGCGTGCACGATGCCGACGTCCGGGTTGAGCGCGGGCACCGCGGCCAGCGTCTCGCCGGTGAACGGGCACTGGATGGTCTTGATGTTCTCGGTCTGCTCGACCAGGTCGGTGCCGGTGTAGCCGCGCAGCACCGCGAACGGCAGCCCGGAGGCGCCCGCGGCGTAGCGGTTGGCCATGCCCGCGTGGCTGTGCTCCTCGATCTCCAGCGGTACCGGCCAGGAGTTCTGCACGGCATCGCGGAACCGGTGCAGCGAGCCGACACCGGGGTTGCCGCCCCAGGAGAACACCAGCTTGCGCGCGCACCCGGCGCCGATCAGCTGGTCGTAGACGATGTCCGGCGTCATCCGCACCAGCGTGAGGTCCTCGCGGCCCTGCCGGATGATCTCCTGCCCGGCCGCGACGGGGATGAGATGGGTGAAGCCCTCCATGGCGACCTCGTCGCCGTCGGCGACCAGCTCCGCGATGGCTTCGGACAGCGCCAGGATGCGTGCCACCCCGATCAGCTCCGATCGTGCGCATAGTGAACAGATGTGCTTAATACGAACATAGCGAGCGGCTGGATGGCCGGTCAAGAGATCCCGTTCGCCCACAAACGAACTGCATTGATTCCGAACCCTTCGCCGGAAACCGCACGTGTGCGCGAGCGCGGGCGGCTAAGTTGAGCGGAATGCGCGTCCTGTTCACCGCGCTCGCCGCGTACGGGCATGTTCATCCGCTGCTGCCGCTGGCCGTCGCCGCCCGCGAGCAAGGCCACGAGGTCGCTTTCGCGACCGGCCGGGTCATGCACGATCCGCTGCGCGCCGCGGGTTTCGAACCGATCGACGCCGGAGCGTCGATCAGCGAAGCGGGTGCGGAGGCCGCCAGGGACCTGTTCGGCACCGAACTCGGCGAGCTGTCGCCGGAGCAGTTGCCCGCGGTCGGGGCCGCCGCGTTCGGCACGGTGCTGCCGCGGCGCTTCCTCGCAGACCTGGAACCGGTGCTCGCCCGGTTCGAGCCCGACCTGGTGGTGTTCGAGGCCGCCACCGGCGGAGCGGAACTCGCCGCCCGGCGCGCCGGGGTGCCCGCC
>NZ_JAFRFW010000100.1:0-8627 GCF_017434145.1 Saccharopolyspora sp.
CACCGCACTCGGGGTGCTTCTCCGGGCCGTGCCACCGCGCGGGGCCGCAGCAGCGGCGGCCGCGAACGCGCGGGCGATTCGTACCGGCCGCGGCTCCACGCACTTCGGGGGGTTCGGGGCTGGGAGTCGCGGCGGGTGCGGGCAGGCACCGGGATCGGAACGGGGGGTGTGGTGGGGAGGTCCTGCAAACCTCCGGCTTGCGATGGCGCCCGGGCTCAGGCCGAGGCGGCCAGCCAGGTCGACCGTCCCGCTCGGGTGGGGACCCAGCATCCGCCGGCCTGCCCGGAGTGTTCCGGTTCCGGGTCGGCCAGTTCCAGCGCCTCTGCGATGACCTCGTCGGCCGGACCCACGGTGCGCCACAGCACGGTCTTGGGGAACAGCACGTCCGGTTCCTCGCCCGGGATGCGCGCCGCGTCGGCGTCGTCCTCGCCGTATAGCTGCACGATGTCGATCACGCCGTGGTGCGCCCGGATCCCGACGACGGCGATCAGCGAGCCGTCGGAGGCCCGGGGATGGGCGAAGTGGAAGTCGCGGGCGATCAGTGCCTGCAAGCCGTCCGTTATCTCTTTCATGACGCCACCGAGGGTTGTGCGAGAGGGCTGGTCGGAGCTGCTGCGGGCGCCGGACGGGTTCAGACGATCAGGTCGTCGAACTCGCCGTCCTTGGCGCCGGACAGGAAGGCCGCGATCTCATCTCGGGTGTAGATCAGCGCGGGGCCGTCGGGGTAGCGGGAGTTCCGCACGGCGATCTCGCCGTCGAGCAGCGACGCCAGTTCGACGCAGTTGCCGACCGAGCCGCTGTAGGCGCTCTTGCGCCAGGCCGCCTCGGGCACGTGCTGTGCGGTCATTCCGTTGCGGATCTCCGGCATCGAAGTACCCAGCCTTTCCCCGACTTGCTTGCAACGACCATCTGCACGTGCATCCGGTCGTGCAAGGACCGTATCACTGAACAATGGAATGATGAATGCACGTGCAGGCGCACGACTAGCCGGGGTGGTCACGATCCGGTGGTTGTTGATCACGCACTGCGGTCGGCGATCCGACCGAATCCAAGATTAATCCTGCTCGGCCGATCGATTGTGTTCGCGCGAGGTAACGCAGCGAAGCTCAGGCCTGCGGAACGTGTGAGGTAAATCTCAGTCGAGGAGGTTCTTGCGGGCTGCTTGCAAGGTCTTGCGGGTGGCTTCCGGGGTCTGCGCGTCCACGGCGAGCCGGTGGCTGACCTTGCTGTAGATCTCCACGTCTTCCGGCTTGTCCAGGTAGAGCGCGCCGCAGAGGTGCTCCAGGTACACGATGTCCGGGATCTCCGGCTCGGCGAAGCGCAGGATGGAGAACGCGCCCTCGGCGCCGGAGCGGCCCAGATCGAACGGCAGGACCTGCAACGACACGGTGGCCAGCTTGGTGATCTCCAGCAGGTGTTCGATCTGCTCGCGCAGCACCGCGCGGCCGCCGATCGGACGGTGCAGCACCGATTCGTCGATGACCGCCCACAACTTCGGCGCGTTCGGCTGGTTGAACAGCCGCTGGCGGTACATCCGCAGGCCGACCCGGCGATCCACCTCGTCGTCCACGGCCTCCGGCATTCCCTGGCTGGCGATCGCGCGGGCGTACGCCTCGGTCTGCAGCAGGCCGGGGACGAACTGGATCTCGTAGGTCTGGATCCGGGAAGCCGACTCCTCCAGTCCCACGTAGTCCTGGAACCAGGACGGGACGAGGTCGCTGTAGCGGTGCCACCAGCCGGGCTGGTTGGACTGGCGGACCATTTCGAGGAACGTCGCGCGCTCGGTCTCGTCGGCCACGCCGTAGAGGGTGAGCAGGTCGGCGACGTCGCGCTCCTTGAAGCCGACGCGGCCGAGCTCCAGCCTGCTGATCTTGGAGCCGGAGCCGCGGATCTCGTAGCCCGCGTCGTCCCGGGAGATGCCGCTGGCCTCGCGCAACCTGCGCAGCTGGCCCCCCAGCACCAGGCGACGAGCGGTGGGGCCGCTGCCCGCGGCTCCATCCGTGGTCACGTCCAGACCTCCCGCATTCCGCACGGTCGTTCCCATGGACACTTCGTCGTGCCGTCGGCACTGTCCGTTACCCGGGTTCCGGATTATCCACCGTCCGGATGACCCAAGATCCAGACGGCGAAGTCTAGCCCATCATGCCCTACCGGTTGCACCGGTTGTAAAGCGTTCGAGCAGGTCGCAGGCGGCATGATCAACAAGTGCGATGTTGCGCACATCGCCGCGGGCGGTTCGTTCCGGCGGCGCAACGGCCCTGCGGTGGGGATCGTTAGGCTCGGGCCCGTGCTCACCGTCTCGACCGTGAACGTCAATGGATTGCGGGCCGCCGCCAAGAAGGGCTTCGTCGAATGGCTGGCAGGCACCGGCGCCGACGTGATCTGCCTGCAGGAGACCCGGGCGGAACCGGACCAGCTCACCGCGTCCGTCCGCGAACCCGAGGGCTGGCACACCGTGCTGGCGCCCAGTTCCGCCAAGGGCCGTAGCGGCGTGGCGGTGTATTCGCGGGCGCGGCCGGAGAGTTCCCGCGTCGGTTTCGGCAGCGCGGAATTCGACGACAGCGGCCGCTACGTCGAAGTGGAGCTGCCCGAAGTCGTGGTCGCCAGCCTGTACTTGCCCAGCGGCGAGGTCGGCACTGCGCGTCAGGACGAGAAGGAACGCTTCATGGCGGAATTCCTGCCGCACCTGGACGCGCTGCGCACCCGCGCGGCGGAAGGCGGCAAGGAAGTGCTGGTGTGCGGCGACTGGAACATCGCGCACCGCGAAGTGGACCTGAAGAACTGGAAGGCGAACCGCAAGAACGCCGGGTTCCTGCCGGAGGAGCGGGCCTGGATGGACCGCGTCTTCGACGAACTCGGCTACGTCGACGTCGTCCGCTCGCTGCACCCGGACGACCAGGGCCCGTACTCGTGGTGGTCCTACCGCGGCAAGGCGTTCGACAACGACTCCGGCTGGCGGATCGACTACCAGGCCGCCACCCCGGGCCTGGCCGCTCGCGCCTCCGAGGCGTGGGTGGAACGGGCTCCGAGCTACGACAAGCGCTGGAGCGATCACGCCCCGGTGACGGTGACCTTCGACCAGCCTTGATCAGCAGGGGAGCAGTCGCTGTACTGCGTCCAGTCGGGCGTCGGTCCGGGCGGACGGCATCGCCGAGCTGTAGGAGCGGCCACGCTCCAGGGCTTCCCGTGCAGCGTCGAACTCGCCTGCCCGTGCGTGGGATTCGGCGAGCCAGGAGAGGTAGAGGGCTACCTCCCGGGCGTGCTCAGCGGGGTACGTGGCGATAGCGGAGGACAGCAGCGGCGCCGCCTTGCCGGGTGCGCCGAGTTCGATCAGGCAGCGTCCCGCCATGACGTCGATTTCGGCTCTGTTGAGCCAGTACGTCCATTCCGGTTCGTCCGCTCCGCGCCGTTCATAGGTGTCATCCACCATGTCCAGCGTTCGCCAGGTGGCTTCGGTGTCTCCGGCCTTGGCGGATGCCCATGCGACACGTTCCAGCAAGAGCGTGCGAACCAGGGGAGTAGCTTCCTGCGCTCCCATAATCGCGCTGCGAGCGAGCAGCGCAGCGTCCGCGGGATTACCGACGTTCGCTGTTTGGTAGCTGAGGCTGGATAGGAGTTGGGCTCCCAGAACCTTGTCGTGAGCCCCATTCGCCGCTGCGACACCTGAGAGGTAGAAGCGCTCTGCCTGCCGGTATTCGCCTGCGTCACTGGCTACCCAGCCTGCTAGCTGGGCCAGCTCTCCCACTGCGGTGAACAGCCTCCGGCCGACAGGTTCTGTGAAGCTCGCCGAGCGGATCAGGCTCTCCGCCTCGCCCAGTTCCTTGAAGATGACCGGACCTAGCTCATCGCTGCTCACCGTGTCGTCAAGGTGTCTCAGCTCCACTACGCGAGCTTCTAGCTCGCTGGCGAGGGAGTTGCCGACCTTCCGGCCCGAACGGGTCTGCACGGCCATCGGAGAGGTCGAAACAAGCCACTCGTGCGCGACACGGAGCGGGTCTCCCGGAGCAGGGCTCAGCGGCATCCCTAGTGCCTGCTCGTACGCAGCCACCACGTCGGGAACGGCTGAGCGCTTACCGGTCTCGACCATCGAGAGATGAGCCTTGGTGAAGTGCGTCCGCTCAGCCATGCGGTTCAGGCTCAGCCCTGCTGCCTCCCGCGCGGCGCGGAGATCTGCTCCAGTGCTCACGGCTCCCCCTTGTGAACCCTTGTGAACGGCGAAACCCTACCGCGCACGGCGCGCGACTCCGAAACTACTTGCAGGGCGAGCCGTCGAAAGGAGTCACGCCGGAATTTTGCAGCGGTTCCTTGCTGCGTTCAAGAAGCTCTGAGGGGTGACAAGGAGTTGGTTCACCGATGGGTTCTCGCGTGGAAAGAACGTCAGAACAAGCGGCACATGAACAGGAAGAGGGTCCGGATCTATCTCTGATCCCGTTGAATCAACTCGAAGGCGCAGCGCGGGCGATCATCCGCGAAGCGCTGGATCCAGAAGGGTTGAGCATCCCTGAGCGCGAGCTACGAAAGTGGCTTGTTGGCTTGGGGCTCCTCTATGAGTTGAAAGAGGCGAACTGAGCCTGGTCAGTTTCCATGCTGACCACCCGATCCCCCTTCAGCGCTTTCGGGAGGAGCAAGAGGCCCCTGTCGGGCAGGGGCCTCGATCGCTCAGCTCTCGTCCACCGTTTTATTGATCTTCCGGGCGAGTTCCAGGTCGTGTTCGGTGATGCCGTCGGCGACGTGCGTCGTCGAGGTGACGGTCACGTACTTGTAGTCGTGCACTCGGATATCGGGGTGGTGGTTCAGGTTGTTCACGATGAACGCGATTACGTTCACGAGCTGAATGGCACCGTTGAACCCCTTGCGCTCCCAAGTGCGCGCAATGGCGTTCCCAGCACGGCTCCAGCCTTCGATCCCGGCGAGGGCTTCGTCGACAGCGGCCGTGCTCAGCGACTCAGGCAATCCGACTCCTTCGTACGACGGTGGCGAAGACGATATCAGCTTCCGCGGCGAGCGTGCCGCGCGATCTTTCGTTGAGGTATGTCCGCGAAAGTTCCGCCGCGCAAATTTTTTAATTGAATGTCGTGGGCCGAGGTGCGCCGCAGTGGGTTCCGGAGTGCTACCCGTCCGCACGGTTGTTCCGGCTGGACAGGGTTGCCATGGTGAGTGCGTGGACTTCGACGACGACCTATTGCTCGCCGAGCGCACTCCGCTGCCGGACGCCGTGGGTGGCCGGTTGCGGGAACAGCTGGTTTTCCTGGCCGAAGTGGACAAGCTAAAAGCGGTGCTGCGGCAATCGCCGCTGGCCGCGGTGGATCGGCGGGAGAACGATGCCGAGCACTCGTGGCACTTGGCGCTGATGGTGACCGTGCTCGCCGAGCACTCCGACGAGCCGATCGACGTCGGGCGGACCGTGCAGCTCGTGGTGGTGCACGACCTCATCGAGATCTACGCGGGTGACACGCCGCTCTACGACGACGCGGGCAGGGAAAGCCAGCAGCAACGCGAAGAAGCCGCCGCGGACCGGTTGTTCGGCCTGCTGCCGTCCGACCAGGCGAAACACTTCCGCGAGCGGTGGGACGAGTTCGAGGCTCGTCGCACTCCGGAGGCGCGGTTCGCCAAGGCGATGGACCGGATGCAGCCGCTGCTGCTGAACTGGCTCGCGCAGGGCGGCACCTGGCGCACTCCGGGCGTCACCGCGGACACCGTGCGCGAGCGCAAGTCGGTCATCGGCGACGCATCGGCTCCATTGTGGACAGCTGCCCGGGAGGTCATCGCCGAAGGCGAACGCCGCGGCTGGGTCGAACCCGGCGGCTGAATCCGTGCTTCGCGCGCCGAGCCGTCGGCCACGCCGGAGCCCCGCGGACGGGCAGCTGAGTTGATCTTTGCCGGTATTGCCACTCGGTCGGGTGAGTGGTCGTTCTCACCATGGCGCCGTCGCGGGTTCACCGGATCGAGCTAAGCGTGCGCGCTCACCAGGAGCGATCAGTGACAGACGGGCTGTCAAGGGTACCCGGTGTCGGGGGGTCGCAAGGGGAAAATAGGATCTTTGCGTCGTGGCCGGTTTACGCAACGCGATCGTGGAGTTCACCCGCGATCGGTACGGTCCGCAACCGGGTTCAGAGAGTTTGTGACCCGTACGGGTTAACCGTTAAGGGAGGCAACGCTCGTGCGTAGCCGATTTGCACGCATGACCACGCGAGGACTCGTCCTCGGGATGCTGCTGGCCACCGCGGTCCTCGGCACCGCGACCGCGCAGGCGGCCGGACCGCGCCCCGCGCTCGCCCAGGACGTCAACCCGTTCGAATCGATGGCCACCCCCGTCGGCCTCGCCGCCGTCGGCTTCGGCATCGCAGGCATGGTCGCGGGAGTGCTGCGCCGCAAGAAGGTCGAAATCCAGCCGGAGAACCAGCGCAAGAGCTGAATCTGCCCGCACCCGGTCCGCCTGTCCGGGCTCGGCTTGCGAGAATCAACGGGTGAGCAGCGACGATTCCGCCACCCAGCAGACTCCGGCAGGCCAGGCGCGGCAGTCCGGCGACGCGGCGCCCGCGCGAGTGCCCCGCGTCCTGTCCGGCATCCAGCCCACCGCCGACTCGTTCCACCTCGGCAACTACCTCGGCGCACTGCGCTCCTGGGCGCGGATGCAGCACGACAGCGACGCCTTCTACTGCATCGTCGACCTGCACGCCATCACCGTCGAGCAGGATCCGGAACTGCTGCGCAAGCGCACCCGGGTGTCGGCGGCGCAGCTGCTCGCGCTGGGCATCGACCCGGAGCGCTCGACGCTGTTCGTGCAGAGCCACGTGCCCGAGCACGCGCAGCTCGGCTGGGTGCTGGAATGCCAGGCCGGGTACGGCGAAGCCGGCCGGATGACGCAGTTCAAGGACAAGGCCGCGCGGCAGGAAGCCGACCACATCCGCGTCGGGCTGGTCACCTACCCGGTGCTGCAGGCCGCGGACATCCAGCTCTACCAGGCCGACGCGGTCCCGGTCGGCGAGGACCAGCGCCAGCACCTGGAACTGACCCGCAACCTCGCGCAGCGGTTCAACTCCCGCTTCGGCACGACCTTCACGGTGCCCGCCGCGCACATCCCGGAGGCCGCCGCGAAGATCCAGGACCTGCAGGACCCGGGCGCGAAGATGAGCAAGTCGCAGCCCAGCGGGGTCATCGACCTGCTGGAGGACCCGAAGCGCGCGGCGAAGAAGCTGCGTTCGGCGGTCACCGACAACGAGCGCGAAATCCGCTACGACCCGGAGCACAAGGCCGGCGTGAGCAACCTGATGGTGATCAACGCGGAGCTGACCGGGCGCAGCATCGGCGAACTGCAGGCCGCCTACGAGGGCAAGGGCTACGGCGACCTGAAGAAGGACACCGGCGAAGCCTTCGTCGAGTTCGTCACGCCGTTCCAGCAGCAGGTCAACGCCTACCTGGCGGATCCGTCCGAATTGGACAAGGTGCTGCGCCGCGGCGCCGAGCGGGCCCGCGAGGTGGCCGCGCGGACCCTGCGCACCACCTACGACCGCGTCGGGTTCCTGCCGCCTGCGGGCTGACGAGATCATTCGGCGGTAGCCTCTGAGCCCGTTCGGGGCAATCCCGGACAGTCCTGGGAGGTGCACTTTGCCGGATCGCAGCCAACCGGCGCGCAGCGCAGCCGAGGCGGAACCGCCCGGCAGGCTGGAACGGCTCCGCCGCAGGCACGGGTGGCTGGACCGGTTGATCCGCTCGTACGAGCGCTACCAGAGCCAGTACGGCGATTACTACGCCGCAGCGGTCACCTACTTCAGCGTGCTCGCGCTCGTTCCGCTGCTGATGATCGGGTTCGCGGTCGCCGGGTTCGTGCTCGCGGGCAACCGCGACCTGCTGGAGCAGTTGCGCCGCTCGATCACCGAGGCGGTGCCGAACCCGTCGATGAGCGGCCTGCTCAACCAGGTCGTGGAGCAGGCCATCAACCAGGCGGGCGCGGTAGGCGTGATCGGGCTGCTGGTGGCGCTGTATTCCGGGCTGGGCTGGCTGACGAACCTGCGGGAGGCGCTGACGGCCCAGTGGAGCCAGCAGTTCGAGGCGCCGCCGATGCTGCGGCGGCTCGGCTCGGACCTGCTGTCGCTGCTGTGGCTGGGGCTCGCGCTTGCGGTGTCGTTCGGGCTCAGCGCCGTCGGCGGCGGTGTCGGGCGCTGGTTGTTCTCGCTCGCCGGGATCGAGACGACGCTGGCCGCGCGGATCGTGCTCGGCGTGCTCGCGACGCTGCTGTCGCTGGCAGCGGGCTGGGTCGTGTTCACCTTGGTGCTGGCACGGCTGCCGCACATTCCCGTGTCGATGCGCAGCGCCATGTGGGGCGGATTGTTCGCCGCGGTCGGGTTCGAGGTGCTCAAGCAGGTCGGGGTGATCTACCTGAACAGCGTCACCGGCTCGCCCGCGGCGGCCGCGTTCGGCCCGATCCTGGGGTTGCTGGTGTTCGCGAACCTGACTTCGCGGTTCATCCTGTTCGTGGCGGCGTGGACGGCTACCGCGCCGGAGAACGAGCGGACCGCGCAGCCGGCGCCTCCGCCGCCCGCGGTGATCCGGCCGATCGTGCGGGTGCACCGGCCGGGGCGCGGCGTCCTCGGGGGAGTTTTCGGGCTGGGCGCCATCCTCGGCTG
>NZ_JAFRFW010000959.1:0-5277 GCF_017434145.1 Saccharopolyspora sp.
AGCCGCCGCCGGTGCCTACGCGGAGTTCGCCGCTTTCCTGCGCGACGAGCTGCTGGCGAAGGCCCCGGAAGCCGACGCGGTCGGCGAGCGGCGGTACCGGTTGTGGTCGCGCTTTTTCACCGGCGCGGAACTGGACCTGCGCGAGACCTACGAGTGGGGCTGGACCGAATTCGCCGCCATCGAAGCGGAGATGAAGGAGGTCGCCCACCGCATCCACCCCGGCGCCACCCTCGCCGAAGCCGCCGCCGAGCTGGACAACGACCCGCGCTACCGCGTGCGCGGCCAGGAAGTGCTGCGCCAGTGGGCGCAGGGGTTGTCCGACCAAGCGCTGCACGACCTGCGCGGCACGCACTTCGACATCCCCGACGAGCTGATGGCGCTGGAATGCCGCATCGCGCCGCCGGGCGGCGGGGTCGGCGCCTACTACACCGGCCCGACCGACGGCTTCACCCGGCCCGGCCGGATGTGGTGGTCGGTGCCCTCCGACCGCGAGGAATTCCCGACCTGGCGGGAAACCACCGTCGTCTACCACGAGGGCGTGCCCGGTCATCACCTGCAGGTCGCCACGGCGGTGTACCAGTCGCACCTGCTGAACAAGTTCCAGCGGCTGGCGTGCATCGTCTCCGGGCACGCCGAGGGCTGGGCGCTGTACGCGGAGCGGCTGATGCGCGAACTCGGCTACATCACCGACGACGGGGACCTGTTCGGGATGCTCAACGACCAGCTGTTCCGGGCCGCGCGCGTGGTGGTGGACATCGGGATGCACCTGGAGCTGGAGCTGCCCGCGGGCTGCGGGTTCCACGAGGGGGAGCGCTGGACTCCGGAGCTGGGTTCGGAATTCCTGCTCACCCGCACCGTCGCCGACCCCGCGCACGTGCACGACGAGATCGACCGCTACCTGGGCTGGCCGGGGCAGGCGCCGTCGTACAAGGTCGGGGAGCGGTTGTGGCGCGCGGCGCGGGACGAGGCGCGGGCGCGCTACGGAGCGGCGTTCGACGCCAAGGATTTCCACCGGCGGGCGTTGCAGCTGGGTTCGATGGGCCTCGACACCCTGCGCGAACAACTCGCCGAACTCTGATCACTTGTCTTTGATCTTGTTTTGCGAGGGTTCAGCGGCGGAACCTCAGCGGCTCCGCCGCTGACAAGACAGAGCTCCTGGCACACTCGGGTCGCCAGGTTGGAAGACGGGCTCTGAGGATCTTCAGCCCTCCAGCGGGAGGCCGCGGCCGAGGACCGCGAACGGTCGTGGGTCGCCGGTGAACCGGTAGTGCCGCAGCAGGTCGGCGAATCCGACGCGGCGGTACAAGGTCCAGGCCCGCGTCGGGCCTTCCGGGGTGGACAGCAGCACCGCCCGGCCGGGCGCGCCGTCCAGCAGCCGCCGCAGGATCGTTTCGCCGAGGCCGCCGCCCTGGCTGTCCGGGCGCACGTGCAGCTCGGTGAGCTCGAAGTAGTCGTGCATCCAGTGCTCGGCCTCGGCCTGCGAGTGGGTGCTGAGCATGCCGCGGAAGACCTGCTCGTGCCACCACTGGCCGGGCACGCCGAGATAGCCGTAGCCGATGCCGATCAGCTCGTCCGCGGTGTTGAACGCACCGATGCAGCGCCATCCCGCGCGCAGCATGTGCGCCGACCACATGGGAGCGCGTTGCTGCGCGGTCAGCGGCGGGTAGTTCATCGCCTCCACGTACACCTGCAGGGCTTCGGCCAGGCGGGCTCTGAGCTCGTCGGTGGTGAGCTCGACGAGGCGGTCGAAGCGGGGGGCGGGCGCGGCTGTCACGAGCCGAACACTAGAGGGTGCGGCAAGGGGCCGTGCGTCCCGGCCTTGATCAATTCCGCTGCCGGTGTCGGCGCTGGTGATCGCATCGGAGCGGGCATTACTCGAACAGGTGATCTATTGCTCAAGTGTTGAGTCCGGGCTCCGATCGGTCTACTCTGGAGCTTGTCGAACTGAGGTTCGATCGCCCGAGTGGAGTGCTCGAGTTCGATCGCTCGAGTTTCGATCGCTCTGTCGGTGGCTTGTCATCGCTTGTCGATCGGCCATCGATCGGCTGTCGATCCAGTGCGGTCGGCTTCGGTTCGCACGCACGTCCGGCGGTGGGGTGGGGGAAGCACCCCGCCGCCGGACGACCGGCTTCCCCCCGGTTCGAGCACCTGACCGGCAACTCCGCGGATTCGCGGAGCCCGTCGTGACCGAGAGGAGAAAGCTGATGTCCCTGCCGGTGTCCATTCCCGTCCCGCGCAGCCCGGGCGACGGATCGCCCGTATCGCCAGGATCGTCCGGACCGGCCGGTCCGCCACCGCCGCCGGGGGCGGCGTCCCTGCTGGAGCAGGGGCGGGCTTGCCTGCGCGATGCCGAACAATCGGCGAAACCGGCCGACCGCTACGTGTTGGCGCACCTGGCCGCGTTGCGGGCCGCGACGGCGGTGCTGGTTTCCCGCTCCTGGCGCCGGACCCGGGAGAGACCCTGCCGCGGGCGGTCCGGCGGCGTGTGGAGCCAGCTCACCGAAGTCGCACCGGAACTGCGCGAATGGTCGGCGCACTTCGCGGACCGATCGGTCCGGCGCGCCGCGGCCGAGGCCGGTAGCCCGGGCGTGACGCCGGGGGAGGCGGACATCTCGTTGCGGCACGCGGGCGAGTTCGTCGCGGTGGTTCAGCGCAGCCTGTCGGGGTCGGTGCGATGAGCCGGAGCGTTCCCGAGGAACCCGAATCGGGCTGCGCGGCGCCTCCGGAGCTGTCCATCGACCACGGCCGGATGCTCGACCTGATCGGCGTCGAGGGGCAGTTGCTCACCGCCGCCACGCACGACGTGCACCCGGACGCTCCGGTCGGCGGGGCGTCCGGCCGCACCGCCACCGAAACCGTCCGCTACCTCAGCGGGGTCTGCGAGGACGCGCTGACCTGGATGGGCGCCGCCGAGCAGGCGCGTTCCGCGGCGGTTCCGGAGCCGGCGACGCTGCAGGCGGTGACCCGGCAATGCACTGCCCGGCTGGCCGAACTGCTCGCCGAGTTCGGCACCCGCGCGCCGGACGAGGCGTGCCCGACGTGGTGGCCGGAGGAGCACACCGTGCGGTTCTGGGTCCGCAGGCTGCTGCACGCCGCAACGGTGCACCGGGTGGACGTGCAGACAGCGGCGGCGGTGGAGATGACCCCGATCGACGCCGATGTCGCGCTGGACGGGATCGACGAGGTGCTGCGGTTGTGGCTGGGCTATCGCCTGCACGCCGTCGGCATCACCTCGACCAGACCCTGCTCGGTCGGCCTGTCCACGGCCGGGGCGGAGTGGCTGGTGTACGCCGATCAGCGGCGCACCGTCGTGCGGCGGACCACCGACGGCGAGTCGGTCTCCGCCGACGGGCTGGTCACCGGTGACCCGGCGGCGGTGTACCTCTGGTTGTGGGGTCGGCTGCCGGACCGCGCGGTGCGGACGGCCGGTGATCGGGACGCCATCGCCCAGCTCTGGGGACTGCTCCGGCTCGCGACTCGTTGAAGGGGGCGCGCTGAAAGGCTGTGCGGCTGTGGAAATCAACGTGCGCTCGGCACGATGACGGGCCTACCGTGCGGCCGTGACGATCTTGCTCGTGCCCTACCACCAGGACGAAAGGTTGCCGGAGCGGACGATCCCGCTTGCTGCGCCGCTGGGCGCCGAGACGGTCGAGGCCATGGTGCCGGACGGCGATGTCTGGCCTCGCCTGGTCGCCCTGTACGAGAGGGTGGCGAACCGCGTCGCCGAGCGGCTAGCGGCCGACGACGTGCCCGCGGTCGTGTCTGGGGACTGCCTCGTCGCCGCCGCCACGATCACCGGCGCGCAGCGCGCGGGATCGGACCCCGCCGTCGTCTGGTTCGACGCGCACGGCGACGTGCACACCTCGCACACCTCGGCCTCCGGCTACCTCGGCGGCATGGCGTTGCGGCTGGTGCTGGGCGCACATCCGGAACGGCTCGCCGAGCCGCTCGGACTGCGGTCGCCTGCCGAACGGCGCGCGTTGCTGGTCGACGCGCGCGACCTCGACCCGCCCGAGGTCGACTACCTGTCCCGGAGCGACCTGCGCCGGTGCGGTGTCGAGGAACTGCAGGAGGCGCTGCCTGCCGGACCGATCGTCCTGCACATCGATGTCGACGTGATCGACTGCGGCGAGTTGGCCGGGTTGCGCTTCCCGGTGCCGAACGGCCCCTCGCGCAGCACGGTGGTCGACGCCGCTCGCCGAGTGCTGGCCACCGGACGCGTGGTCGCCGTCGACATCGCGTGCCCCTGGTATCCGGCACGCGACGAGCACGAGATCGCCACCAGGGCACGGTTGCTCGACGAACTCGTGGACGCCGTGCGCAACAGCGGGTGAAGCCGTGCCGAGGCTCGCATCAGCGCCGAAATTCGATTGCCGCCCGCCGGGCGGGTTGGCACGGTTCGATGATGCTGCTCAGGCGAGAACTGCCCTCCGACGTCGACGCGATCCGCGCCGTGCACACCGACGCCTACGCCGACGGCGACGCGACGCCCGCGGAACCGGGACTTGTGGAGGCGTTGCGCGCCGACGAGGGCTGGATCCCGGAACTGTCCATCGTCGCCGTCGACGACAGCGCCGCCGTCGTCGGCCACGTCGTTGCGACCAGGGGATACGTCGGCGACCGCCCGGCGCTGGGACTCGGCCCGATCGGCGTGCTCCGCGCAGTCCAGCGCAGCGGCATCGGCACCGGGCTGATGCACGCGGTGCTCGCCGCCGCCGACGCGCGGGGCGAACCGCTCGTCGCGCTGCTCGGCCACGTCGACTACTACCCGCGCTTCGGTTTCCGGCCCGCGCAGCAGGACGGCATCGCACCACCCGACCCGAGCTGGGCCGAGCATGTCCAGACCCGCCCGCTCACGACGCACACCCCGGACCTCACCGGAACATTCCGCTATGCGGCGCCGTTCGACGAGCTGTGATCACGCGCGCAGCCGCAAACCCTTCGGTGTGGCGCGGAAACCCGCCTCGGTGAGGATGTCGGCCATCCGCGACCCCAACGCGCCCTCGCCGTCGGTGCGCTGCACCGCCAACTGCTCCAGCCAGCCTTCCCGCACGGCACGGGCCAACCCCTCGGCCGCGCTGCGCAACACCGACTCGTCCGCGGTGAACGACAGCAGCGACTTCCCGCCGCGTTCCACGTAAAGCGCCGCCGAGCCGGACACCAGCACCACCAGCGCACCAGCCTTGCGGCCGGGCCGGTGCCGGGTGTCACCCACCGCGTCCGGCCACGGCAACGCAGCACCGTAAGGCTGCGCCGGATCGGCGGCGGCGAGCACCA
>NZ_JAFRFW010000101.1:0-11507 GCF_017434145.1 Saccharopolyspora sp.
CGGCGCGGCGTGGCTGGCGCGGACCTCCGGCGCGCAGGTGCTGCCGGTTGCGTGCCGGGGCACGCGCCGACCCGAAGGCCGGGGCCGTAGGCTGCTACCCAGGGTGGACGTGCTGTTCGGCGAGCCGGTGGCGCTGCCGGCGGCGAAGGGGCGCGCCGGGTTGACGGCCGCGACCGATCAAGTCCGCGCTGAACTGGTCGGGTTGATCGCCGAGTTGGACCGGTTGATCTCCGATGCCCCCGAAGACGATGCGAGAGGGATGCGAGCGTGACCGAGGAGTCGGTGGGCGGCCCGGACGACCTGGGCGCGCCGCTCGACGGTGGCCTGGACGGCACCTGGTCGGACGAGTCGGAATGGCACGAGTTCGACGGCGTCGAGGACGACGAGGATTCCGCCGAAGGCGGGCCGCAGCCGGTGCTGGCGGTGGTCGGGCGCCCGAACGTGGGCAAATCGACGCTGGTCAACCGCCTGTTGGGGCGCCGTGAGGCGGTCGTGCAGGACACCCCGGGCGTGACCAGGGACCGGGTGGCCTACGACGCGCTGTGGAACGGCAGACGCTTCACCGTGGTCGACACCGGTGGCTGGGAGCCGAGCGCGAAGGGCTTGCAGGCGGCCGTGGCGAACCAGGCCGAGATGGCGATGTCCACGGCGGACGCGGTGTTGCTGGTGGTGGACGCCAAGGTCGGCGCTACCGCCACCGAGGAGGCCGCGGCGCGGGTGCTGCGCAGGTCGAAACGACCGGTGCTGGTGGCCGCGAACAAGGTCGACGACGCGCGCGGCAACGCCGACGCGGCCGCGTTGTGGTCGTTGGGGCTGGGTGAGCCGCACCCGGTCAGCGGCCTGCACGGGCGCGGTTCGGGTGACCTGCTCGACGAGATCCTGGACGTTTTCCCGGACGTGCCGCACGAGCAGTTCGCCGTGGCGGGCGGTCCGCGCCGGGTGGCGCTGATCGGCAAGCCGAACGTGGGCAAGTCGAGCCTGCTCAACCGGCTGACCGGCCAGCAGCGCGCGGTGGTGGACGAGGTCGCGGGCACCACGGTCGACCCGGTGGACTCGATGGTCGAGCTGGACGGCGAGGTGTGGCGGTTCGTCGACACCGCGGGCCTGCGCAAGCGGGTCCGCACCGCCAGCGGCACCGAGTACTACGCCTCGCTGCGCACGAAGTCGGCGATCGAGGCGGCGGAGGTGGCGATCGTGCTGATCGACGCGTCCGAGCCAGTGACCGAGCAGGACCTGCGAGTGATCGGCACCGTCATCGAGTCCGGCCGGGCGCTGGTGCTGGCGTGCAACAAGTGGGATCTGGTCGATGCCGACCGCAGGCGGCGGCTGGACACGGAGTTCGACCGCGAGATGAACCGGGCCCGCTGGGCCGAGCGGGTCAACGTCTCGGCGGAGACCGGGCGTTCGGTGGCCAAGCTGGCGCCCGCGCTGCGCACCGCGTTGCAGTCCTGGGACACCCGCGTTCCCACCGGCCAGCTCAATTCGTGGTTGTCGGACCTGGTGGCGGCGAAGCCGCCGCCGGTGCGCGGCGGCAAGCAGCCGAAGATCATGTTCGCGACGCAGGCGCACCCGCGTCCGCCGACGCTCGTGCTTTTCACGACGGGATTCCTGGAGGCCGGTTACCGGCGGTTCCTGGAACGCAAGTTCCGGGAGACGTTCGGGTTCACCGGCAGCCCGGTGCGGATCTCCGTTCGGGTCCGCGAGCGCAAGGACGACCGGCGCAGCGGACGCCGCTGATCGGGCGAACTGGCGGGTACTGCACGCAGCCGAAGATGACCTTGCCGATAGCCTGCCCCTAGCCCTCGGAGCAGGGGAGGTGACTCAGGGTGCGAGCAGATCCCGCTGGGGGGAGCTCTGCGGTGCGGCCGATTCGGTTGGTGCTTGCCGATGACGAAGCGATGCTGCGGCGCGGCCTCCGGGTACTGCTGGAACACGACGGCGCGATCCGCGTGGTCGGTGAGGCCGGAGACGGCGACGAACTGGTGGCGGCGGTGCGCACGCACCAGCCGGACGTGGTGCTGGTCGACGTGCAGATGCCGGTCAAGGACGGGCTCGCGGCGCTGAGCGAGTTACGCGCGGTGCCGCGGCCGCCGGTGTCGGCGGTGCTGACCACGTTCGATCTGGACGACTACGTTGCCGAGGCGCTCCGGTTGGGTGCGCACGGATTCCTGCTCAAAGATGCCGAGCCGGCGGCGCTGGTGCGTGCGGTGCAGGACTTGGCCAGCGGTGGCGCGGTGCTGGATCCGCGGATCGCGGCGCGGTTGCTGCCGAAGTTCCGCACGCTCAGCGACACCGCGCAGGAAGTCCGGTTGGTGCGCGGTCTGTCGGCGCGGGAGCGGCAGGTGCTGGAATTGTTGGGGGACGGGCGTTCCAATGCGCACATCGGTGATCAGCTCGGGCTGACCGAGGCGACGGTGAAGAGCTACGTCTCGACGGTGCTGAGCAAGTTGGGCGCGGAGAACCGGGTGCAGGCCGCTTTGATCGCGCAGCGCGTGGCCGGGCCAGGTGAGGGCGAGCGCCGTTGAGGTGCGCGCTGGCACGTGTCCGGCCGGTGGTGCTGGATGTGCTCGCGGTGCTGGTGCCTGGCGCGGCGGTGCTGCTCGCGGAGACGGATTCGTGGTTTTCGCTCCTGTCCGCATTGATCGCCAGTGCCGCGCTGGTGCTGCGGCGCTGGTGGCCGCGGCTGGCCGTGTTGCTTTGCCTGCCTGCGATGGCCGGTGGGTTGGGGTGGCCGCCGACGGTGGTGGCGTTGTTCCGGCTCGGCCGTGCCCGGTCCGGTTCGCCTTGGCTGGCGGGCTGGGTGTTGCTGGTGACCGTGGTGGCGGTGGTCCCTGTGCTGCTGCGCGAGTCGCTGGCGCTGCCGAATCTGCTGCTCACGCTGGCTTTCGTGCTGCTGGCAGCCAGCGGCCCGATCATCATCGGCACGTTGATCGCCACCCGGCAGCAGTTGACCGCGAGTCTGCTGCGGCTGCGGGAGGCGACCGAGGCGGAGTCGTACGCGAAGGCCGAGACCGCTCGCGCGGAGGAACGTGCCCACATCGCGCGGGAGATCCACGACGCGGTCGGTCATCACGTCACGTTGATCGGGGTGGAGGCCGCCGCGTTGGCCACCGTGAGCGAGGACGCCGAGGTGCGGGATTCGGCGAACCGGTTGCGCGGCATGGCGAAGGAAGCGTTGGGCGAGATGCGCACGACCCTGGGTTTGGCGTCCGGCCACCGGGCGGCGGTGAGCGTGCAGGCCATTCCCGACCTCGTCGAACAGGCGCGCGCAACCGGCATCCGCGCGGAGCTGTCCGACGAAATGGAATCCGGGCTGCCGCTGCCTTCCGGGGTCGACCGGGCGTTGTACCGGGTCGTGCAGGAGGCGTTGACGAACGTCTCGAAGCACGCGCCCGGTTCCCGGGTCGCCGTGCGGTTGAGCCGCGTGGACGGGATGGTCCGCGCGGAGGTGCGCAACGACGCCCCGGAATCCCCGCCGCAGACCGGAAATGTGGCCGACATGGGTAGCGGTGCCGGTCTGGAGGGGTTGTCGGAGCGGGTTCGGATGCTCGGCGGCCGGGTGGAGGCGGCACCCACCGCGGAAGGTGGGTTCACGCTGCTGGCCGCGTTGCCGCTCGAGCCGCCCGGCTGATCACGCGCGCAGCCGAGTCGGCGACGAACCCACGGCGGCGCCGGTTCGCACGCCGCGAGTTTCGGGCTCATGAACCGGCACCGAGCGTCCGGCGCAGGAATTCGACCTGCAACAGCAGCAGATTCTCCGAGGTCGTCTCGTCGGTGGGCATGTGGCTCACCCCCGGCAGCGGCAGCATCGTGTGCGGCCGTCCCGCCGCGGTCAACGCTGCTGAGAGCCGCAGCGAATGCGCCGGGAACACGTTGTCGTCGACGGTGCCGTGCACCAGCAGCAGCGGACGTTGCAGGTTCGCCGCGTCCGAGAGCAACGAACTCGCCTCGTAGTTTTCCGGCTCGCTGTCCGGGTGGCCGAGGTAGCGCTCGGTGTAGAACGTGTCGTAGAGCCGCCAGTCCACCACCGGCGCGCCCGCGATCGCCGCGTGGAACACGTCCGGCCGGCGAAGCACCGCCAGCGCGGCAAGGTAACCGCCGAAGGACCAGCCGCGGATCGCGACCCGGCTCAGGTCCAGTTCGCCGCGTTGCTCGCCGAGCGCCTGCAGCGCGTCCACCTGGTCCTGCAGCGGTGGGCTCGCCAGGTCGGAGCTGATCGCGCGGTCCCAGGCCGGGCCGCGGCCCGCCATCCCGCGCCCGTCGGTGACGACCACGGCGTAGCCCTGGTCGGCGAACCACTGCGAAGTCAGGAATCCCTGCCGGCGCGCGAGAACGCGTTGCGCGTGCGGGCCGCCGTAGGGGTCGAGCAGCACCGGCAGCGGTCCTTGGTCGGCGCTGTGGTCGTGCGGCAGCAGCAACGCTGTGCGCAGGTCGCGTTCGCCCAGACGCAGCAGTTCGACGTTCGGCACGACCGCGGGTGTTTCCGGGTATGAGCCGATTTCGCCGAGCCGCCGCTGCCGGTCGCTCACCCGGAACGAGGTGTGCGGCCGATCCAACCCGGCCGAGGCGAGCACCAGCACGTTCCCGGCGCGGCTGGCCGAATGCACGCCCGGCTCGGTGCTGATGCGTTCGGCCCCGCCTTCGGTGCAGCGGTACACGTGGATTTCGGCCGGGTCCTGCCCGGAGGCCGTCACCAGCACGTCTTCGTCGATGTCGAGCACCGACCGGACCTGCAGCGACGCCGGTGTCCACGGGTCGTCGCCGACGAAGAGCCGGTACGCGCCGTCCTGCGGGGCGATCCGTACGACACGGCCGCCGGGGTGCCAGGCGGGCGAACCCGGTTTGATGTCGACCCAGTGCTCGTCGAGGTCGCGGTGCACTTCCCGGGTCCGGCCGCTGGCCGGATCGATCGCCAGCACTGACTGCACACGCTGATCGCGGCTTTGCACGGTGATCAGCGGGGGTCCGTGCGGACTCCAGTGCGCGGTCGCCAGGTACGGGAACGATTCCCGATCCCAGTCGACGTCGACGGCGCCGGATTCCAGGCTCAGCACGGCCTGCGCCACCTCGGCGTTCGAGGTGCCCGCTGCCGGGTAGCGCAGCCTCGTGGGCTGCTTGGCAGGCTCCGCCGGGTCGGCGAGGTACCAGTGCTGCACCGGGTTTTCGTCCACGTGCGCAGCGAGCACCGCGGTGCCCTCCGGGGACCACCAGTAGCCGCGGTGGCGGTCCATTTCCTCGGCTGCGATGAACTCGGCCGCGCCCCAGCTGACGGTCTCGCTCTCCGGCTCGGCCAGCGCCCGGTCGCCTTCCCCGTCCACGCCGATCACCCGCAGCGACCTGTCGCAGAGGTAGGCGATGAACCGGCCGCGCGGGTCCGGGCGCGGATCGGCCACCGGTTGTTCGGCGGGAAGTTCGCGCACCTCACCGGTGCTCAGGTCGGTGTGGAACAGCCGGCCGGACAGCGTGAACGCCACGCACCGGCCGTCCCGATCGGTCGCGTAACCGGTGATGCCGGTCGCCCGCTCCCGGGAACGCTCCCGCCTGGCCTGTTCTTCGGGGGACACCGAGTCGTCGGTGAGCAGCTTCGCCGGGTCCGCGAGCACCCGCTCGGTCCCGCTCGCGGTATCCCAGACCCAGAGCGCGTTGCTGCGGTCGGTGCCGCTGTTGGAACGGAGGAACAGCACGGACTCGCCACCTGCGGTGACGGTGAAGTTCCGCGGCACGCCGAGGGTGAAGCCCTGGGTGCGCGCGCTGTGGCGGGGAAACGAGGGCGCGGACGGCATGACTGCACCTTGCCAGCTCGAGAAGGTCGGAGAGGAATCAGGTTGCGTCGGCGTGTCGGCCCTTGACACGCGCTGCAGCGCGGCGGAAGTGTGCACGCCGGGTGCTCTGGTGAGTTCGTTGCGTGGCTAGGAGGGCCGAGTGGCGATCCGGTGGCCCCGCGTGCGGGGATTCCTATTCGCGCTGCCGATCTTGCTGGCCACCGGGTCCACTGCAGCCGGTGGGGAACGGTCCACCGACGCGACCTACTACAACGACGCCGCGCTTCCGGCGGCGGATCCCTTCGTGCTGCGGGATCCGCGCAGCGGCGACTACTTCGCCTACTCCACCGAAGGCGCCGACCCCGGCCATCACTTCGCGATCTACCGCTCGCCGGACCTGGCGACCTGGCACCGGCTTCCCGGCGGCGCGCTGGACATGGCCGACGGGACGCAGTGGGGCCGGGACTGGTTCTGGGCGCCGGAGGTCTACCACAATCCCGAGACCGGGCGGTACTTCCTGTTCTACTCGGCGCTGCTGCGGGACGGGGTGGAGGAGAACTTCGGCCACGCCGACTTCGAAGAGCCCAGCAAGATCGGTGTGGCGGTCGCCGATTCGCCTGCCGGGCCCTTCCGCAACATCGCGCCCGAGCCGCTCGACTACCGGCCGTACGATCCGGACTACCACGACGTGAACGTCCTCATGGACGCCGAGCAGAAGAAGCCGCCGGCGACCTTGGAAGAGGGCCGGACCGCGCCGCTGGGCGTGTACCTGCCTTCGATCGACCCGAACGTCTTCTTCGACGACGGGCGCATCTACCTGTACTTCTCCCGCAACGCCTACCGGAACTGGGTGTGGGACCACGAACTCGGCAAGTACATCGAGGAGTCCAACGTCTCCGCGGTCGAGCTGGACGCGGACTGGTGGCACGACCCGAGCGGGACGACGATGCCGCGGATCACCCCGGATTACCGCGACGCGAACGGCTCACCGGCCGACCCGCCGGGCATCCGCAAAGACGGGTTCGCGCCGATCCTGGACTACGGTTCGGATCCGCAGGACTGGGAGAACGCCCACGTCAACGACTACGCCGAGTCCGGCGGCGAGAAGAAGGACCGCCGGTGGGCCGAAGGTTCCACGGTCCTCAAGACGCGTACCCGAGATGGGCGGCCGCGCTACTTCCTGACCTACTCGGCGAACAACTACCAGAACCGGTTCTACGGTGTCGGGTACGCGGTGGCCGACAGTCCGCTCGGTCCGTGGCGCAAGAGCCCGGACAATCCTGTGCTGCAAGAGGATCCGGGTGCAGGGATGTACTCGACCGGGCACGGCAGCGTGATCGCCTCTCCGGATTCGTCGCAGCTGTACTACGTGCATCACGGCCGGCCCGCGACGGACACCCACCGGCGGCTCTACACCCAGCGGATGCGAGTGGCTCCGGACGCGTCTTCGCTGCTGATCGACGGCTCCACGGCGGATCGGCCGATTCCTTCCGGTGTCGCACCCTTCTGGTTGCGCACGGACCGGCCGCTGGTGGAGATGCGGGACGGCCGCGGGCGGGTCGGTTGGCGGGTGGACACCTCTTCCGGATCGGCGATGCCGTTGTCGAACGTGCTCAACCGGGTGCGGGCCGAGGTGGGACCGGGTTCCGGTGTGACCGTGGCGCCGTCGGCGAACGGCGCGGAATTGACCGGTTCGCCCCACGGCGTGGCCGCGTTGTCGTTGCAGTACCAGCGCAAGCAGGCGGGCGGCCAGTACGTCGACGTGCACGACGACGAAGGCACGGTCGCGGTGACCTTGCCGGTCGCCGACTGCACTTCGCACGTGCGCGGGCGCTCCGACGAGCTGCTGATCACCGGAGTGACCTGTTTGGACGGAGCCGAGGTTCGCGGGCCGGTGCGGCTGGCGCCCGGTGCGTCGCTGGTCGCGGTGAACTCGGTGATCGACGGCCCGGTCATCGCCCAGGACTCGGGCGCGGTGTGGTTGTCCGCGAGCACGATCAACGGCTCGGTTCGGGTGCGGGGAGCGCGTGGGCCGGTTCGGGTGGACGGTTCAGAGGTGCGCGGGGCGTTGACGCTGACCGGCAATGCACGCCCGGTCGTCGCGGGCGCCGAGGTGCACGGTCCGTTGAGCTGCCGGGGCAATGCGCCCGCGCCGGTGAATGAGGGGCGGCCGAACACGGTCCGCGGCGCGGCGACCGGGCAATGCGCTGACTTGTAGCGCTCGATTCTTCTTCTGTGGAACGGTTTTTGCCGTCTTCGCTCGATCCCTGATGCCAGCGGTTCGTGCCCGATGCACATTTCCCGGCTTCTCGCCCGCAGGGGGTATTCGCCGGTGTGTCGGACGGGGGGCCGGCACCGCCGCTGCGCAAACTTCGCCTTGCCCGAAGTGATCGCACACCGCTTCCGCACGGCGGCGGTGAAGTCTGGATGAGAGCAGCCTGATGGATCTCACGGTCGTCGTTCCCTGCTTCAACGAACAGCGCGCTTTGCCGCACCTGCACGACGCGCTGTGCCGCGTCCTGCCCCGGCTCGCCACCGAGTACGAGATCGTCGTGGTCGACGACGGCAGCACGGACCGCACGCTGCCGCAGGTGCGAGCGCTGGCCGCTGTCGATTCCCGGTTGGGTTTCGTGTCGCTGAGCCGCAATTTCGGCAAGGAGGCCGCGCTGCTGGCCGGTTTGCAGCGCGCCCGCGGGCGCCGCGTCGCCATCATGGACGCGGATCTGCAACATCCGCCCGAGTTGCTCGGCCGGATGCTCGCGCTGCTGGACGACGGCCGTGATCAGGTGGTCGCCTGCCGGGACCGCCGCCACGAGCCGCTGTCCCGGGCATTGCCTGCGAAGGTGTTCTACCGGGTGTTCAACGGGTTCCGCGGGTTGCGGATACCCGCCGGGGCAGGGGATTACCGGGTGCTCTCGCAGCGGGCTGTGCAAGCGTTGCTGGCATTACCGGAGCAGCACCGGTTCTCCAAGGGTCTGTTCGCGTGGATCGGTTTCGACACCGCGCACGTGCCGCTGCCGCACGTGCCGCGGCGCGGCGGGCGGTCGAAGTGGAGCAGGCGAGGACTGCTCGAATATGCGTTGGACGGCTTCTTCTCGTTCCACCACAAACCGTTGCGGTTCGCGGTGCATCTGGGCGCGGCACTGGTTCTCGGCTCGCTGAGCGGGCTGGTGGCCGGGGTGCCCGCGCTGTTCGCCGGAGTGCTCGCGGTGTGCGGCGTGCAGCTCGGCTGCCTCGGGCTGATCGGGGAATACCTGGGACGAATCCACCTCGAAACCAAGCACCGGCCGCATTTTCTGGTGAAGGAGACCGGTGGGCGGGCTGCCGACCGCGGGAGCGCTGTGCTCTGCGGCGCTTCCGCCGATCCGGTGCAGGGGGAGTTGTGGTCCGCATGATCGCCCGGTGGCCGCTGGTCCGGTTCGCCGGCGTCGGCGGGATCAACACCGCGGTGCACCTGTCCGTGTTCACGGTCGTGCGCCCGGTCTTGCCGTACTGGATGGCACACGCGGCGGCGACGGTGCTCGCGATGAGCTGCTCCTACCTGTTGAACTGCAAGTTCACCTTCGGGGTGCTGCCCTGCGCGCGTTCGTTGCTGCTGTACCCGGTTTCGCACGTCGGCAGCCTCACGCTGAGCACGGCTGCGATGTCGGTGCTGGTGGGAGTGGCCGGGATCGATGCGCGAGCGGCGACGTTGGCCGGTGGTGTAGTCGCGCTGCCGCTTACCTACCTGCTCAGCCGTGGCGCACTCACCGGTGGCATCCGGAAGCGGGTGACGGCATGAGCACTGTGGAAACCGCATCCGCCGATCCGGCCCGGACCGGGTCGCGCTCGCAAGAGGTGCTGGCTGCCGCGGCGGTCGCCGTCGCGGTCGCACTGCTGGCTCAGCTGCCGGTTCTGGTGAACTCCGCGTTCTACTTCTGGGACGACAGCGCCGCGCAGTTCCTCCCGATGTGGCACGAGCTGGGGGAGCGGCTGCTCGCCGGGCAATGGCCCGCGCTGCTGGAACCGGATTCCTGGATGGGCGGGAACATCGCGGGCGAAGCGCTGTTCGGGGTGTGGAACCCGCTGCACCTGGCTGAGTTCGTGCTCGTCGTCGCGGTCGGTGATCTCGCCGTGGCGGCGGCCTTGGTCAAAACCCAGTTCCTCGTGCTGCTGGGTGTGGGCACGCATCTGCTGTGCCGGGAATACGGGGCCTCGCGTGCGGTGGCGGCGGTGTTCGGCGTGGCACTGCCGGTTTCCGGCTTCGTCTTGTACTTCCAGGCGGCGAGCTGGGCCGGTGGCCTGATGGGACTGGCGTGGGTGCCGTGGGCTTGGTGGGCGTCGCGGCGCACGTGTCGCCGGAGGGGGCCGCTCTGGGCGGCTTTCGCGGCCGGGTACCTGTGCGTGTCGGCCGGTGATCCGTACGCGGTGTTGGCCCTCGTCCTGGTTTTCGCCGGTTTGCTCGCGGAATTCCGGTTCATGCGGGTGTCCGGGACGCGCCGCATGTGCGTGCTCGCGGCCTCGGTGGGACTGACGGTGCCGCTGGTGTTCTGGCCGGTGCTAGCGACCACCGCGGTCGGCTGGCGAACCGGATTCGTGCTGTTCAACGTGGGGATGCTCGCGCCAGACCCGGGTGATCTGCTGAATCTGAGCCTGCCCGGGTTCGTGCCGCAGATCCGGTCGTTCGGTTCGTTCCGGATGACGGTGCCCGCGATGTACTTCGCCTGGTTCGTCGTTCCGCTGCTGGCTTGGCTCGATTGGCGTGCGTTCGCGCGGCGCGCAAGGGAATTCGCCGGGCCGTTGATCGTTGCCGCGTGCGCGGTCCTGCTGTGCTTGGGGCCTTCGCAGGTCGGCTTGTTCCGCTGGCCGTTGCGGCACCTTCCGTTGGCGTACCTGGCGTTGTCGGTCGTGTTCGCGGTCGTGGTGAGTGCGGGGCTGCGCAGGGACCGGGTGTGGTTGCGATGGTCTGTCACGGTCGGCGTTCTGGTGCTGTGCGGGTACTTGTCGTTCGCGGCGTGGCCGTCGCTGTGGTTCGCCTACGCCGTCTCGCTGCTGCTGACGGGCGGATTGCTCGCGATCGCGTTGCGGGTGCGCCTGATGCCGCTGGTGCTGCAAGCCGGGACCGTTGTCGCACTGGTGCTCCAGCTCTGCTGGTTCCCGGCGAACCGCGACGTGGCCGATTACAACTTCCCGTCCGACGTTCGACGGCTGCGGGATGATTTCGCCGGACTGCGGACGGGCACCGTGGTGCAGATCGCCGATCGTGCGGCGATACCTCAGGAGGATATCGCTTCCGGAGCCGTCTGGCGCCATCTGCTGTTCGGCAACATGCACGCTGTGGCCGGAGTGCCGAGCCTGGTCGCCTACACCGGCATCGGGTACCGCGCGCTGCACGATCGGCTGTGCCTGGGCTACTTCGGGGCGCATTGCCCGGACGCTTACCGTCGACTGTGGACGGTCGATGAGACCGGGGTGCCGCTGGCCGATCAGCTCAAGGTCCGGCACGTCGTCGTGCAGCGGCAGCTGATCGATGCACCGGTGCCGCCGTCCGGCTGGCGCGTGGTGCAGCGCAACGACGTGGTCACGCGCCTCGAGCGGGTGGCGGCCCCTGCGTGGCCGGATGGCCGGGTCGGTGCGTCTCGCGGTATCCGGGTCGAATCGGATGTCGAACGGGGAGCTCGAACTGAAGACGTGCGGTTCTCCGCGGTGGACCGCACCGGTGGGCGGATCGTGTTCGCGCGGCTCGCCTGGCCCGGATACCAGGCC
>NZ_JAFRFW010000960.1:0-3816 GCF_017434145.1 Saccharopolyspora sp.
ACCACCGGCACGCCCGCGGCCCGCGCGGTCGCCCGCGCGGTGGCCTTGTCGCCCATCAGCTCGATCGCCGAGGCCGGTGGGCCGATCAGCACGAGTCCCGCGTCCTGCACCGCGCGGGCGAACGCCGCGTTCTCGGACAGGAAGCCGTAGCCGGGATGCACGGCGTCGGCGTGGGTGCTGCGCGCGGCCTCCAGCAGCGCGGCGGAGTCCAAGTAGGACTTCGCGGCGGGCGACGGGCCGATGTGCACCGCGTGGTCGGCCAGCTGGACCCACCGGGAGTTCTTGTCGGCGTCGGAGTACACCGCGACGGCCTCCACGCCCGCGGTGTGGCAGGCGCGGATGATGCGTACCGCGATCTCGCCCCGGTTCGCGACCAGGACCCGCCCCGGCCCCGTCATGCTTCCACGACCTCGATCAGTTCCTGCCCGGCTTCCACTTCGTCGCCGTCGTCGAGCAGGAAGCGCCCGATGGTTCCCGCGGACTCGGCCTTGACCTCGGTGAAGGTCTTCATCACCTCGATGAGCGCGATCGTCTCGCCTTCCCGGACCGCGCCGCCGACCTCGACGAACGGGTCCTGGTCAGGCGAGGGGCGGCGGTAGAACACGCCGGGGAGTGCTGCGCTGACGGTCGACATGGGACCTCCTCGTCGATATCGGGTTGGTTTGCCGGGCCGGGTTCATCCGGAGACGGCGGCGCGGACCTTCTCCAACCGCGCGGTGCGGTCCCGGCGCGCGGCCATCGCCGCCTCCACGTCGACCGGTACGAAGCCGACCCGGTCCCCGGTGCGGGCCTGCGCGATGCGGTCCCGATCCACCGAGATCACGGTGCCGACGGTGGCGTAGCCGCCGCCGGTGACCGCGTCGCCGAGCAGCACGATCGGCTCGTTTCCGCCGGGCACCTGCACCGAGCCGATCGGATAGCCCAAGTCGACCACGTTGGCCGGGTCGCTGCCCGCCCCGAACGGCTGCTCGCGCTCGACGAAGTCGATCGTGCCGCCGCGCAGCCGGTAGCCGACCCGGTCGGCGTCCTTGGTGACCTTCCACGTCGTTTCCCCGAAGGACTCCAGCGCGGCCGCGGTGAGCCGGTAGGCGCACAGCCCCACCACCAGTCGCAGTTCGGCCTCGCCGCTGAAGTCCGGGCGCAGCTCGACCGGAACCGCGGTGCCGGGTGCCGGGCTGCTGGCCGGGCGCTCACCCAGCGGCAGCCGGTCGCCCTGGGCGAGCGAACGGCCCTCGAACCCGCCGATGCCGGTGAGCGTGTAGGTCGACCGCGAGCCGAGGTATTCGGGCACGGCCACGCCACCGCTGATCGCGACGTACGGACGGGCGCCGGAGCGCAGCATCTCGAAGCCGAGCACGTCGCCGGTGCGCACCAGCAGCGTTTCCCACGGCGGCACCGGTTCTCCGTTGATCCGGGCGGGAGCATCGGCGCCGGTGATCGCGATCTGGCGTTCGTCGGTGAACTCCAGCTCGGGACCGATGTAGGTGGCCTCCAGCGCGGCCGCGCCGACCGGATTGCCCACCAGCATGTTCGCCACGCGGTAGGAGAACTGGTCCAGCGCGCCGGACGGCGGCATCCCGATGGCGTACTGCCCGTCGCGGCCCAGGTCCTGCACCGTCGTGGACAGCCCTCCGGAGCGGACGATGACCTCGCTCATCACAGCACCTCCAGCAGCCGGCGGTTGAACCCGTCCGGATCGGCCAGGAACTCCGACGGGGAGAACTCCACCGGGCGGGTGTGGTAGCGGAACGTCCCGGCCTCCACTTCGCCGCGCAGCCGGTCGTACTCGGCGCGGTCGATGGCGCGGTAGCGCAGGATGTCGCTCGGCTTGGGGAAGGCGATGTGCTCGGCGAAATCCGGCAGCCGCTGGGCGAGGTCGAAGACCGGCGCCGGGGCGATCCCGAACAACTGGTACCCGCCTGCGCCGCGCACCGGGTAGACCACGGCGAACGCGCCGCCGTAGCCGAATGCCCGTTCCGGGGTGTCGGTTCGGGGCCGCACGTACTTCGGAACCTCGATCTGCCGCTCGCGCGGGACCATCTGGTAGCAGAACGGGAGACCGGGCACGAATCCGAGCATCGTGACGATGAACGGCGCACCCGTGATCGCGTCGATCAGCTCCGGAACACCGGAGAATCCGTTGATCCGCGCGGCGTATTCCAAATCCGTCACCGACGGGTCCTGGTGGTTGTCCCGGAACCGCAGCAGTGTTTCCCGGGTCCACGGATCGTCGAACAGCACCGGCACGTCGACGATCCGCGTCGGTACCACGTAGTCCGCGGGCAGCTCGCCCGCCGAGTGCTCGAGCCTGCGCAGCTCGTCGGCCAGTTCCACCGGGTGCAGCCGGTCCGGGTCCAGCCGGACCATGTAGGAGGCGTTCGAGGGGCAGATGTCCACGATGCCGTCGACGTTCTGCTCGCGGAGCGCGCCGGTGATCGCCATCGCCTTGAAATTCGCCTGGAGACTCATTTCCTGATCGAGTTCGACGAAGATGAATTCGTCGCCGCCGAACTCGTACCGAGCGGGAGGCAGGTCCGTGCTCGTCGCTGCCATGTCGACCTCCTCGGGCCTCGGAGGTGATCTGCCGTGCATCGAGGATGCGCCGAAGCCATTGGCCGCGCAGGGGCACGGCTGTGAACTCGATGGACGGCGCTGGGAAAATCGCACGTTCGGGTCACCATAGCGGCCGGTCCCGGGCGGCCGGTACGCGCGAACGCAGGCACCCGGTTGCGCCGAACGGCGGCGCGATGCGCGGCACGGCCGCGCCCGCAGCGGCCGAACGGAGCACTGTGCTCGACCGGTGGCTGCGGGAGCATGGCTCGTACCATCGGCACGCGGCCGGCGGATCATCGCAGGGCAAGGCCCGGTTTCGGCCGCTGCAGACGCTGCGGGAGGTGGGTCGGTTGCAGGTTCTCGTCGATCTCAACGCGGACGCCGGGGAAAGCTTCGGCAGGTGGCAGCTGGGTGCAGACGAACGGCTGATCCCGTTGGTCAGCTCGGTGAACATCGCGTGCGGATGGCACGCCGGGGACCCGGCCACGATGCGTGCGTCGCTGCGGATCGCGCGCGAGGCCGGGGTCGCGGCGGGCGCGCACCCGGGGTTCCCGGACCTGGCCGGGTTCGGCAGGCGCGCGATCTCGTTCAGCCCGCGGGAGGCGGCGGACGCGTGCCTCTATCAGTTCGGCGCGCTGCGGGCGCTGGCCGACGAGATGGGTGTGCCGATCACGCACGTCAAACCGCACGGTGCGCTCTACGGGCTCACGTTGCGGGACGCGGCCGCGGCGCAGGCGGTCGGGGAAGCGGTGGCGGCCGCGGCGCCCGGTGTTCCGGTCGTGCTGCTGGCCGGGCAGACCGCGGATCAAGTCGCCGAGCGCGGGATTCCGGTGGTGCGCGAGGCGTTCGCCGACCTCGACTACGACGACGCCGGGCACATCATCATCGAACCGAACCCGGTCGCGAAGGACCCGCAGCGGTGCGCCGAGCAGGCGTTGGCGGTGCTGCGCGGTGAAGTCACCTCGGTCAACGGCAACGCCGTGCCGGTCCGGGCCGAAACGATCTGCCTGCACGGCGACCGGCCGAACGCGGTCGAGGTGGCGGGCGCGGTTCGCGACGCCTTCGCCGCCGAAGGCGTGGAACTCGCCGTGATGAGCGAGGTGGTGCGCCGCGGGACCAGCGGTGCGGCCACGGCGACGGGGGAGGCCGCACCGGCCTGACCGACCCTGCTCGGCCGGAGGAACGGAGCGTCCGGCCGCGCCACCTCGCCGGACCTGCTCAGGTGGTGGGGAGCAGCTCTTCCCGCAGCGCGACCCGGTGGTC
>NZ_JAFRFW010000102.1:0-4847 GCF_017434145.1 Saccharopolyspora sp.
CCTGCAACGCCCGGCGCACCCCGCCCAGCGGCGCGGCCTTGAGCACCGCCACGTCCGCCGCTTCGGCGACCGCGACCCGCAGCGGGTCCTCGGCGCGGCGGATCGATTCGTCCGCCGCGATCCGGACCGCCACCTTGCGCCGCACGGCGGCGAGCTCTTCGACGCTCGGGCAGGGCTGCTCGACGTACTCCAGACCACCCGCGGCGCGGTCCAGCTCCGCGATCCGGGCGACCGCGGTGTCCACGTCCCAGGCCGCGTTCGCGTCCACCCGGATCGCGCCCGCCGGGCCGAGGGCGTCGCGCACCGCGGCCACCCGCTCGACGTCGTCGGCGGCGAACTGCGACGACTCGGCCACCTTCACCTTCGCCGTGCTGCAGCCCGAGGCGGACACGATCTCGTGCGCCTGCTCGCCGTCCACCGCCGGAACCGTGCAGTTCACCGGCACGGTGTCGCGCACCGCCGCAGGCCAATCCCCGGCGCACGCCTCCAAGGCCGCCAGCAGCCACGGCACGGACTGCGCGTCGTCGTAGTCCTCGAACGGGCAGAACTCGCCCCAGCCGCCGGGACCGCCGAGCAGCACCCCCTGCCTGCGGGTGATCCCGCGGAACCGGGTGCGCATCGGCAGGCCGTACACCCGCACGGAATCCAACTCGGCCAAGCTGATCGTCGCCCCGCTCATGATCCGTCCCTTCCAGCTCGCCCGGTCCGGCACCTGTCCCCGCGTCCGGAGGCACCATCCTCGCCCGAGCATCGGGCGCGCGTCAGCACGGCAGTGCGCGGAGAAACGTGCGTCGGCGCCCGGTGAACGGCGACGGGGCACACACCGGTGCCCTAGTGCGCCCCAAGGTCGATACGCGGGCGAGGCCCGTTCTGTTCCCGGGTGCGGAAGTGATCAGCCCGACGATCGGCCGCACCGCCGCGAGCGGTCAGGGCCGCGGAAGGTCAGGCCACGCTGGGGCGGCCCAGGTCGAACACGTCCACCTCGAACCGCGCCCACTGCTGGCGCAGCGCGGTTACCCCGCTGTCCAGGATGTAGTTCAGCTCCCCGAGGGTGACCGGCAGCAGCGTGAACACCTGCAGCTGCTCGGTGCCCTCCTGGTCGGTGAACCTGGTGAACTCGGGCGGGAACAGCGGATGCCCGCTGGCCAGCACGCCGAAGAACTCGGTGCCGGGCAGCAGCGGGCTCTCGTTCGGCACGATCTGGTCCGGCACCAGGTGCGTGCCGCTCTCCACCAGCAGCTCGCTGGTCACGTCCACCAGGTGCCGGGCCGCTTCGGCCTGCTCCTTGTACACCGTGCACGCGAGCTCCTGCGCCGGGTCGGCACCGAGCGGCTGGAACCGCAGGCCCGAGCTGATCACCGTGCTCAGGTGGTACTGGTCCAGGTGGAAGAACACCAGCCCGTACCCGCGGTTGTCGCCGCGGACGTTGGGCGGCTCGGCGGCAGTCGGCGTACCCGCGTGCCGTTCGAGGTTCTCCGCGAGCCCGATGAACCGGTGCGCACCACCCACCGCGGTGTTGTGCTTCTCGGTGTTCATCCGATCTCCACTGCTGCGTCTGTCTCGCAAACGGTAACCGGTGCCGTGCGTCGCACGGGCAGTTTCGCCAACGCCACCGAAAATACGACCCCGCCCGCAAGCCGCGGCGGCCGGGCGGCGGAACTGATCAACCCACGTCCGGCAACGCCGGTCCGAGCAGGTCATCGGCGTCCACGATGCGGTAGGCGTAGCCCTGTTCGGCCAGGAACCGCTGGCGGTGCGCGGCGTAGTCGGTGTCCAGGGTGTCCCGGGAGACCACCGAGTAGAAGTGCGCCTGCCTGCCCTCGGCCTTCGGGCGCAGCAACCGGCCGAGCCGCTGCGCCTCCTCCTGGCGGGAACCGAACGTGCCGGAGACCTGCACCGCCACCGAAGCCTCCGGCAAGTCGATGGAGAAGTTCGCCACTTTCGACACCACGAGCCGGTCGATCTCGCCGCGCCGGAACGCGTCGAAGAGCTTCTCCCGCTCCTTGTTCCGGGTGGAGCCCTCGACGATCGGCGCGTCCAGCGCCTCGCCGAGCTCGTGCAGCTGCTCCAGGTACGCGCCGATCACCAGCGCCGGCTCGCCCGGGTGCTGATCGAGGATCGCCCGCACGACCGGGGCCTTGGTGCGTGCCGTGGAGCAGACCTTGTAGCGCTCCTCGGCTTCCGAGGTGGCGTAGCGCAGCCGCTCGTCGTCGGTGAGCGTCACGCGCACTTCGACGCAGTCGGCCGGAGCGATCCAGCCCTGCGACTCGATGTCCTTCCACGGCGCGTCGAAGCGCTTCGGCCCGATCAGCGAGAACACGTCGCCTTCCCGGCCGTCCTCGCGCACCAGCGTCGCGGTCAGCCCGAGGCGCCGCCGCGACTGCAGGTCGGCGGTCATCCGGAACACCGGGGCGGGCAGCAGGTGCACCTCGTCGTAGACCACCAGGCCCCAGTCGCGGGAGTCGAACAGCTCCAGGTGCTTGTACTCGCCCTTCGACTTGCGGGTGATCACCTGGTAGGTGGCGATGGTGACCGGGCGGATCTCCTTCTTCTCGCCGGAGTACTCGCCGATCTCCTCCTCGGTCAGCGAGGTGCGCTCGACCAGCTCCCGCTTCCACTGCCTGCCCGCGACGGTGTTGGTGACCAGGATCAGCGTGGTCGCGCCCGCCTCGGCCATCGCGGCGGCGCCGACCAGCGTCTTGCCGGCGCCGCACGGCAGCACGACCACGCCGGAACCGCCCGACCAGAACGACTGCACCGCTTGGCGCTGGTAGTCCCGCAGGCTCCAGCCCTCTTCGCGGAGGCTGATCGGGTGCGCTTCGCCGTCGACGTAGCCCGCCAGGTCCTCGGCGGGCCAGCCGATCTTGAGCAGCAGCTGCTTGAGCCGCCCGCGCTCGCTGGGATGCACGGCCACGGTGTCGTCGTCGATGCGCTCGCCGAGCATCGGCTTGACCTTCTTGTGCCGCATCACCTCTTCCAGCACCGCGCGGTCCAGCGAGATCAGCACCAGCCCGTGCGCCGGGTCGTGCGCGAGCTGCAACCGGCCGAACCGGCCCATGGTCTCGGCGATGTCGACCAGCAGCGGCTGCGGAACGGGGTAGCGGGAGTACCGGACCAGGCCGTCGACCACCTGCTCCGCGTCGTGCCCCGCGGCGCGCGCGTTCCACAGCGCCAGCGGTGTGATCCGGTAGGTGTGCACGTGCTCGGGGGCGCGTTCCAGTTCCGCGAACGGGGCGATGGCGGTGCGCGCTTCGTCGGCCTGCTCGTGGTCGACTTCCAGCAGCAGGGTCTTGTCGGACTGGACGATCAGCGGTCCGTCGGTCACGGGTGCTGCTCCCTCGGCTGTTCGGGCGCTTTCGTGCGGGTGGGGGCTTTGCGCAGGTGATCGGCCACGCTGACAACGGCCGGACCGGTCTCCAGTATTCCACCGCCGCGACCGCGGCCGGGGTGCGCGGGGCCGAGGACTTCCGCTCGCCGGATGGCGCGGTGTGCACTGAGCGGGTGCCGGTGTGCTGGGCTTGATCGGAGTCGTCGCGGGAGGCGGGCATGGGCGATCGGACGGTTCGGGACGTCACGCGGGATCTGCTGCGCAGGCTCGGGATGACCACCGTGTTCGGCAATCCGGGCACGACCGAGGTGCCGTTCCTGGCGGACTGGCCGGACGACTTCGGCTACGTGCTGGGCCTGCAGGAATCCGCGGTCGTCGCGATGGCCGACGGGTACGCCCAGGCGCGCCGGGCTCCGGCGCTGGTGAACCTGCATTCGGCGGGCGGCGTCGGGCACGGGCTCGGGTCGCTGTTCACCGCGTACCGCAACGGCACCCCGCTGGTCGTGACGGCCGGGCAGCAGACCCGGACGCTGCTGCTGGACGAGCCGTTCCTCGGCGCGACCGACGCGCCGCAGTTCCCCAAGCCGTACGTGAAGTTCAGCTGCGAACCGGTCAGTGCGGCCGACGTGCCCGCGGCGATCGCCCGCGCCCACCAGCTCGCGGTGACTCCGCCGCAGGGGCCGGTGTTCGTGTCGATCCCCGCCGACGACTGGGACCGGCCGGCCACCGAGGTCCCGGACCGGCCGGTCACGCCCGGCCCGGCCCCTGATCCGGCGGCGCTCGCGGGACTGGCGGAGGCGCTGGGCGGTGCCGAACGTCCCGCGTTCGTGGTCGGCCCGGCCGTCGATCACGAGGGAGTCGTGCCGGAGATGGTGGCGCTGGCCGAGCGCGCGAAGGCCGCGGTGTGGGCGAGCCCGCTGTCCCCGCGCTGCTCCTTCCCCGAGGACCACCCGCGGTTCGCGGGTTTCCTGCAGCCCGAGCGGAAGCTGCTGGCCGCCGAACTCGCCGCCTACGACCTGGTCGCGGTCTTCGGCGCTGCCGCGTTCACCTACCACGTCTACCGAGGTCCGGCGGCTGACGAGCTGCCGGAGCTGATCCTCCTGCACGACGACCTGGACGTGCTCGCGCGCGCCCGCCGCGGCACCGGTCTGCTGGGGACGATGACGCACTCGGTGCGCGGGCTCGGTGCGCGGGTGCGCGCGTCGGAGCGGCCGGAACCGGCGGCGTTGCAACGTCCGCCGCGTCCGCGGGCCGGGACGCCGATGAGCGCGAGCTACGTGCTCGCCGAGATCAACGCGGTGTTGCCCGCGGCGGCCGTCGTGGTCGAAGAAGCCCCGAGCCACCGCAACGACCTGCACGAGCACTTTCCGATCCGCTCGCGCGACGGCGGGTTCTTCGCGGCCGCCTCGGGCGCGCTCGGTTACGGCATCGGCGCCGCGGTGGGCGTGGCGATGGCCGACCCGCAGCGGCCGGTGCTGGCGCTGCTCGGCGACGGTTCCAGCATGTACGGGTTCCAGGC
>NZ_JAFRFW010000961.1:0-9029 GCF_017434145.1 Saccharopolyspora sp.
ACGGCCGAACCCCCCCCGGGCGACCGGTGGGGGGTCGGTGGGTCGCGGCCGGTCCCGGCTGAGTCGTTGGAGCGCCGGGAATCGGCCGGTGCCGGAGTGACCGCGTCGGCCGAGCGTGACCACCGGAGTGCTCGCGATGGCCCAGTGATCTGGATGGCCCGGTGATCTGGATGGCCCGGTGATCTGGATGGCCCGGTGATCTGCGATGGCCGGCCGCGGAGCGGTGCGGCCTCCCGCAAGCCGGAACGGCTCGCGCGCTACCGGCCACTACAAGCATTCGCGGGAGCAGCCGTGAACTCCCGAGTGCCGTACATGTTGCTGCGCGGCACTGCGACCGCGCGATTCCATCGGAATCCTCCGCACCGCCATGATCGCCACGCCCGTGCTGCCCGGTTCGGCCGGCGGCGGATGCGCGCGGCGGCCCGCCGTTGAGCCGTTCCGCCTGGGACATCCCACCGGCCGCTGCGTCGTGAACCTCGACTCGGTGGGTGCGCGGAAACCGCGCAGGCGCGCGACTCCGGCGTGATCCGGACGGGTCGGAGGCTGTTCGCCAAGAACCGTCTTGCTGTCCGGAACCGCTGCCGCCGGAGGGCACCAAACGCAAAAATCCGCTGCCGACGTGGTGTCGGCAGCGGATCCGCGAACTCGCGCCGTTCGTGGTGTTCGCGAACACCGATCACGCGAGGGTGCGAACGCCGATCATGCGTCCGGGTTGTCCGGCGTCTCGCTCGAGTCCAGCTGACCATTGCCGTTCTCGTCACCCGGAGCACCCGGCTGCATCTGCGGCGGCAACGCATCCGGGTTATCCGGCGTCTCACTCGAGTCCAGCTGACCATTGCCGTTCTCGTCACCCGGAGCACCCGGCTCCATCTGCGGCGGCAACGCATCCGGGTTATCCGGCGTCTCACTCGAATCGAGCTGACCATTGCCGTTCTCATCGCCCGGAGCACCCGGCTGCATCTGCGGCGGCAGCTTCTTCACGGCCGCCTGACCAGGATCGGGTACCGATTCGCCGCTGGTTCCGCAGGCCGCCCCGGAAAGCCCCAGCCCCGCAATGATCACGCCGGTGATCAACGCCTTACGCATCGTTCTCTCCCCAAAAACCGCGTTCCAAGTATTCGTCCGTAGGACGCCGCACTCGCCCCCAGGTTGACCGACCGTGAATCACGTCACAGGAACTCAACCAGTAGCCGCCACAAGGACCACCCCGAATGAAATCGGGTTGTGCGAGAAAGCGCGACCAGCACCCTACGGGACCTCGCAGACCACCGAATTCCGTCGCAACGCCGTCCCGCACGCCCCCGCAACCTCGATCAGCCCAGCTCAGACCACCCAGAAGCCGCCGATGACCGACCGGCACCGCCGCGTCGGGCCACCACGGGCCACGGCCACGAATAGGGAAAACCTCTTTTGGCCCGGATGTTCACCACCGCACCAGGGAACTGCCACCTGCGCCGATCCGGGGCCGCGACGGGTCCGATGACCGAAGCCCCGCCGCGACTTCCACCGACCGCGCCGATCTCCGTTGCACGTTCGGGCAGCAGCGCTGCCCGAACGCGTCACCCGGGCGCCTTCCCGCAGTGCCGCCGCTGCCGGTCGTCCCCTCTTCATTCCTGCTGAGCAGTGGGGATTGCGCAGCGAGAGCTGCCCGCGTCGGCGGCCTTGTCCGTTCGGGCAACGGGTCCTGCCCGGATCACCTCACGTGTGCGTCTTCCGGCGGCGCGGTCAGCTCCGGAAACTGGTCGGCGAGTGCTTCCCAGGAGGCGGAAATGCGCGATCGCGAGCAACGGCCCGAAAGCCGGCAACCCCGCACCGCCCGGCCAATGCGGACGACCGAGCGGCCCGCCACCGAGCAGGTACCGGCAGCCGGGCGGGTGACACCGTCGAACGCGCTAGCCATGCAGCAGGCGATCGGTAACGCGGCAGTGTCCCGGGAAATCGGCTCGCAGGCGCAGCGCGGTGCGGCAGCCACTCGTACGGGAGGTGCGCCGTCCGTGCAGCGCATGGAACGAGTGCGGGAAGAACCACCGGGTCCTTCCGTGGCGGTCGACTTCCCGGCGCCGCCCAAGCAGCCGTGGTGGCAAGTGCTGTTCTGCGGTTCCCGGGACAAAGCCGCCGACGAGTGGACCAAATTTCGCGATGAAGTCCGCCGTCTCCACCCGCAGGCCGACACAGATCCGCAGGTGCGGTTCAGCGACGCGCAGCGATCCGTTCTGGTCAACTACGACACGAGAACCCTCAACAATCTGTATCCGCACCTCGTGTACAAACTCGCGGAGCAGGCGCGCAAGCATCTCAACAATCAGCTGCTGGGGCCGGTCGACACGCTCAAAGAATCCGGAAAGGGATCCGGGAGAACTCGCGCGCACTGGGCAGCGCAGGACGATCGCGAGCGGGTGCTGCGCCAAGAGGCCGCGACCGAAGCACACGTCACTCCCGCGCCCGCCAGGCAGAACCCGGTGGACCAGCAGACGGGCCTGCAACCAGCCGCTGCGTTGCAGGCGCTGATCAACTCGAACGCCGACGGCTTCCTCATCGGAGAGCGGCACAAGGAGCCCCACGCCTGGGACTTCCTCGCGGCGAACATCGGAGCGGCGCGCGCCGCCGGGCTGCGAACGATCTTCCTGGAATCCATCCGCAGCGGGGCGCAGCAGAACTGGGTCGACCAGTACCTGGGCGGCGCGAATCCGCCGCAACTCAACATATTTCTCGACCGGAACCGGGCCGACAAGAATCACGACGGACTGCGGACGCTGCTGGCCGCGGTGCGAGCTGTCGGGGGAATACGTGTCCGGGCCGCCGACACCCTCGTGGCCGAAAAGCGGTCGGTGCAAGGCGCATCGCAAGCCCAGCGAGATTGGAAATTGCACGAGCGGGCCGCCATGATGAACACGTACGCGGCGGACGCCGTGCGAACCGACCAACAGAGCAATCCCGGCAAATACGTGATCCTGGTGGGCGAGTCGCACGCCAGCTACCACAGCTTCAGCGGCGACCGGACCGCGCTGCAGGGCGAACCCGCCGAACTCGTCGGCGACGGCGGCAGTAATCCCGGCCTGCCCGACCGGGTCCCGGGAGTCGCGCAATACCTCAACATTCCAGCCGTGCGGCTGTCCGATCCGTCCAGCCCGGTCCCGATCGCTTCGATCCCGCTATGACCTCGAAGCACCGGCCCACCCGGAAATACCGAGGCCCCTGCCTCGACGGAGCCCTCGTGACTTCCTAGATCGCGCTCGTCTTCGCCTCGGCTGCCCGGTGCAGGCGATCGGCAGTGATCTTGCAGAGTTGTTCCGTGGTGGCCTCGTCGATGCTGTGAGTGATCGCGCCTTCGAGGGTGAAGGTCGCGGCAGCGATTTCCGCGGTGCGGTGCTCGGCGGCCAGGGCATTGGCGAGTTGTCGCTCGAAGAGGTTCTCGAAGCTCTGATGGAAGCCGGTATGCCACTCGCGAACGGACTCCGAGACAGCGACCCGGTTGTGCACCGTGGCGACCAGGTGCTTGACCGGCCGGAGCCTCTCGATCAACCAGCGGAACTGCTCGGCGAGCGGCCGGTCCGCCAGCGAGGCGTGCTCATGCAGTAGCACTTGGAGATACTGGTCGGCTACGGCTACGAGCAGTTCGTCCTTGTCGCGGAAGTACCAGTAGAACGTGTTCGGAGCGACGCCGGCGTGCTGGGCGAGTCGGCTCATCGAGGTGGCCTCGTAGCCCTCGAGCACGAGCAGCTGCGCTGCAGCGGCCAGCAGCTCATCGCGCTTCTGCTCCTTGGGGACCGGGCGGCGGTTACGAGGCATGACGGCATCTTGGCAGGTATTCAAGAACCCGCCAACCTGGCTTCTCCCCTTCTGACCGGGCGCAGGCGCCGAGTGGCCACTTCTTGACTCGCATTCAAGAGGGCCATAGCCTCGCGATCGACTTGAACGGTAATCAAGAGCCGATGGGGCCCGTTGAGGAGGACGGCGATGGAGACGACATCGGGGCGGAACCCGGGCGCTGAGACCGTGCGGCGCGACGTCCGGTTCGAGTCCGGTGGCCAGCAGTGCGCGGCGTGGCTGTACGCCCCTGCCGAAGCGAGTGGATCGCGACCGCTGGTGGTCATGGCACACGGGCTCGGCGCGGTGCGGGAGTGGCGGCTGGACGCGTTCGCGGAGCGGTTCGCCGAGCAGGGCTGGATGGTGCTGGTGTTCGACTACCGGTACCTGGGGGCCAGCGAGGGCTCACCTCGACAGCTGCTCGACATCAAGGACCAGCTCGACGATTGGCGAGCCGCCCTGGCCTACGGCCGATCGCTGCCGGGGGTCGACACCGATCGGATCGCGGCCTGGGGAACCTCCTTCGGCGGAGGGCACGCGCTGCGGATCGCGAGTGAAGACCACCAGCTGGCCGCCGTGGTGGCCCAGTGCCCGTTCACCGACGGTCCGGCTTCGCTGTTCTCCCGCTTCCGCAGCTCACCGTTGAGCATGTTGTGGCTCATCGCCGCCGGGGTGCTCGACACCGTGGGGTCCTGGTTCGGCGCGAAGCCGGTGCTCGCTCCGGTGGTGGGCGTGTGGTGGATGCCCGCCTACCTCGTGTCGCCGACCGCGATCGCCGAAGCCTCGCGGCTGCTGCCCCCGGGAACCCGGCTCTCCGCCCGGACTTCCGCGGCCGTGACCAAGATGTCATCGCTGGGGAGGGGACTGTCGAAGAACGTCGAAACCGGTGACGATTCCTTCCGGCCCGCCGACACAGGGGTCGGTCGCGACACCCTCTGGGGCGTTCTCAAGGGGACCGACGGCGGGGCCGACAGCGCCAACGGGGTCGCGGCCCGGTTGGCGCTGCGGCTACCGCTGTACCGGCCGGGAAAGGACCTGCCGAAAGTCACCGCGCCCACCCTGCTGTGCGTGTGCGAGGACGACAGGGCCGCACCCGCCGACACCACGGCCCGGCTCGCCGCCGGGCAGGACCACGTCCAGGTCGGCCACTACGAGGGCGACCACTTCGACATCTACGTGGGCGACCTGTTCGAGCGCGCGGTACGAGACCAGACCGCCTTCCTGGCAGCGCAGTTCGGCCCGAGCAGGCGGTGAGCAGATAGTCGGCACCGGCCTGTTCCCCAGTCCAGGCGGTCGGTGCCGGGCGTCCAGCGGGTGATCTCCTCATGCTGGGCCGGTAATCGCGCGACCGATTTTCAACTCGGAGGGCCGCTTGTTCGCAGCACGTCCCACGGTCGAATCACGGTCAACTGAACACGCATCCGCGCTCGGACCACCAAGATCGTTGGCCACACCGCCGACCTGCAACAAAATGGTGCGCGATACTGGGATCGAACCAGTGACCTCTACCGTGTCAAGGTAGCGCTCTCCCGCTGAGCTAATCGCGCTGGTGAAGTTGGCCGCGCCGACGGCGCGTTGTCGATCAGCTTACCGAACCGGAGGTCGTCGCCGACGGCCGGGCCGACCGGCCCGGGACGCGCCCGGGCCGGTCGCGGTTTTCAGCGCTCGCGCTCGAAGGTGACCAGCAGGCCGTCCACTCCGCCGGGGCCGACCCGGCCCTTCACGTCGGCGCCGGTGATCGTCTTGAGCCGCCAGCCGTCGGCGGCGTGCTCGTTCAGCACCTTCTCCAACCGATCGCCGGACATCTTGCCGCCCAGCATCTTCTCCCGAAGCTCCACGACCTTGTACTGGTACGGCATCCGTTCCGCTCCTCACTTCGTTCGCACCGAGGTCCCACCGGGAGACGCTCGGCGCGCGGCGAGGTTCCCCCGGAAAGCGAAAACGCCACTCCCACCCCGGAATCGGGGCGAAAGTGGCGTTCCAGGCTACCCGAGGAAGATCAGCGGTCGGCCATCTTCTTCTGCAGGTTCTCGTCCAGCGTGGCCAGGAATTCCTGGGTGGTCTGGTGGCCCTGGCCGCCGCCGACCAGCAGCGCCAGGTCCTTGGTCATCTTGCCGCTTTCCACGGTCTCGATGACGACCCGCTCCAGGGCGTTGGCGAAACCGGTGACCTCCGGGGTGGAGTCCAGCCGACCGCGCTGGGCCAGGCCGCGGGTCCACGCGAAGATCGACGCGATCGGGTTCGTCGAGGTCGACTTGCCCTCCTGGTGCTGGCGGAAGTGCCGGGTGACGGTGCCGTGCGCGGCCTCCGCCTCGACCTTGCCGTCCTCGGTCATCAGCACCGAGGTCATCAGGCCCAGCGAACCGAAGCCCTGCGCGACCGTGTCGGACTGCACGTCACCGTCGTAGTTCTTGCACGCCCAGACGTAGCCGCCCTCCCACTTCATCGCGGTGGCGACCATGTCGTCGATCAGCCGGTGCTCGTAGGTCAGGCCCTTGGCCTCGTAGTCCGCCTTGAACTCGTTCTCGTAGACCTCTTCGAAGACGTCCTTGAAGACGCCGTCGTAGGACTTCAGGATCGTGTTCTTGGTGGACATGTACACCGGGTACTCGCGCTCCAGGCCATAGCGGAACGAAGCGCGCGCGAACTCCTCGATGGAGCGCTTGTAGTTGTACATGGCCATCGCCACGCCGCCGTCGGTCGGGAACTGCGCGACCTCCTGCTGGATCGGCTCGGAGCCGTCCGAGGGCGTGTAGGTGATGGTCACCGTGCCCGGGCCCGGGACCTTGAAGTCCGTGGCCTTGTACTGGTCGCCGTGCGCGTGACGCCCGATGACGATCGGCTTCGTCCAGGTCGGTACGTAGCGCGGGACGTTCGAGATCACGATCGGCTCGCGGAAGATGACGCCACCGAGGATGTTGCGGATCGTCCCGTTCGGGCTCCGCCACATCTTCTTCAGGCCGAATTCCTCCACGCGCGCCTCGTCCGGCGTGATCGTGGCGCACTTGACGCCCACCCCGTGCTGCGCGATGGCCTTCGCCGCGTCCACCGTGACCTGGTCGTCGGTGGCGTCCCGGTGCTCGATGCCGAGGTCGTAGTAGTCGAGGTTGATGTCCAGATAGGGGTGGATCAGCTTGTCCTTGATGAAGGACCAGATGATCCGGGTCATCTCGTCACCGTCGAGCTCGGCGACCGTGCCCTGGACCTTGATCTTGCTCATGTGGCGGGGTGCTCCTCTCGCGAGAATGCAAGCGGTACAAGCGTACTGCTATTCGTGTTCGATTGTGCCCCGCCCCCGCGGCGCGCGACACCTGCATGAGACGAATCCGGCGAGGCGGCGCTCCGACCGGCAGATCGTTCTTCTAGGCTCGGCGCGGGCGACGATCACGGGAGGCGGCACTTGGCGACCGGACCCACACACGCCATCAGCGGACTGGCGGCATGGGCCGCGGTGACCGCGTTGGCCGACAGCCACTTGATCGGCCAGCTCTCCCCCAAGACCTGGGTCGTGGGCGCCACGCTGGCCTCCGGAGCCGCGCTGCTGCCCGACATCGACCACCCGAAGTCCACCGTGGCCAGCACGTTCGGCGCCCTGTCGCGCGGATTCTCGGCGGCCATCAGCGGATTGAGCGGGTTCCTCTACCGGCTCACCCGCACCAAGAGCGACAGCGACCGCGAAGGCACCCACCGCGGGTTCACGCACACCGTGGTCTTCGCCGTGCTCGCCGGACTGATCACCACCGCGATCGTGCAGAGCAGCTCCGGGGCGGCGCTCGGCGTGCTGATGTTCACCTTCGCCGGGCTGGCCGTGCGCGGCATCATGCACACCTGGTCGCCGAGGCAGGACGCGCTGCTGATCGCCTGCGCCTCCCTCGGACTCACGCTGACCTGCTGGTACTGGGCCGGTGATCAGCCCACCGACGCGGCGGCGTTCGGCGTCGCGGTGATGCTCGGCTGCATCGCGCACTTCATCGGTGACGCCATCACCGAGCAGGGCTGCCCGATGCTCTGGCCGTTCCCGCTGTCCGGCAAGACCTGGTATCCGGTCGCCCCGCCGAAAGCGCTGCGGATGCGCACCGGCGGCAAGGTCGAGATGGCGCTGGTCGGGCCCGGGCTGACGCTGATCGCCGTGGTGCTGGGCGCGGTGGTGCTCTACCGGGTCGGTGCCGCACCGTGGATCGCGACGCTCGATCTGCCGCCCGAGGTGATGAGCTGGCTGGTGCCGCGAGCCTGATTCCCGGCCGCCCCGATTCCCGGCCGCAGAGCCCTGCGCGCTGTGGCGCCGGTCACCTAGCCTGGTGTCGGAGGTGAGGGCGATGAAGGCAGCAGTCGGCGACCAGCTCCACGTGCACAGCCGGACGGTCGAGGAGACCGACCGCACCGGCGTGATCCTGGAGGTGCGCGGAGATTCCGGCGATCCGCCGTACCGGGTGCGTTTCGACGACGGCCACGAACGGCTCGTCTACCCCGGCCCGGACTGCATCGTCGAGCCGCGGCGGCCGCAGGAGACCTGATCGGCGGGCGCCCGCCGATCACGAAAAGGCAGCAGGTGCACCGCAGCTCCGGTGCCCTCATTAGGGTGGGCGCGGCGTGACGTCCGGTGCGGAGGCGGTGACGAGTTGCACGACGACCAGGCCACCGGGCCTTCAGCGGGATCCTGCACGGGCCTGCCTGCCCAGTCCGATGCGGGTCTGTCGGCGCTGGCCGACTCGGACCCGCCGGCCCGGTCCGACGCGGACCTGTCGGCCCGGGCCGACGCGGACCTGTCGGCTCGGGCCGATGCTGACCTGGCGGCACTGCTGGCGAGGAGCTCCGGCAGCGAGCCGGCCATGCCGCTGCCGGCAGGCGAAGTGCTCGCCGAGCAGTCCACCCGCGTCACCGGCGACGAACCGCCGCTGTGCTGGATCAGCCTCGACGCACCCGCGCCGCGGCTGCTGGGCGCGCTGCGCACCGACCACCGGCGCACCGGCCTGTGGCCGCTGCTGCTGTGCGACGACAACGAGACTTACGGCAGCAGGTGCACGGTCGGCGTGGTGCCGCCGGAACCGCTCGAGCACATCGACATGTGGCGGGCCGAGGACGTCATGCGGCGGATCTGGGACGGGCTCTGCCGCTCCGACGACGACCTCGGCCCCGCCTACGACCTGGATTCGCTGGCGCCGTTCGACGCCAACTGCCCGGAACTCGCCCCTGCCGGGAACCTGCTGGCGGACCCGGACATC
>NZ_JAFRFW010000103.1:0-7384 GCF_017434145.1 Saccharopolyspora sp.
CGAAGGACGAGAAGGAGGTTGAGGAGCTGCTTCGCAGAGTCCTGGAACGTTCGGACGAGCACGAGAACGACAAGAAGATGCGCATGCGCAAGGCTCCGCCCTCGCCGAACGAACGCGACTGGTAGCCTATCCTCGCTAGCGCGCTGACCGCGGCCACGGTCAGCACCGAGAGCATGACCAGATAGACCAGTGCTTTGACCGGCTTCGGCAGCTGGTTCAGCGTGGCCATGTCGGGCAGCGCGAAGTGGTCCTTGCCGATCCCTGGAGCAGACATCCTGACTTCCCCCGTCCTGGTTTTCGTCCCCGTTTGCGTGCACCACTGCCCCGAGGACGTAGGGCAATGGGAGTCTCGTTGGTTCTAACGCACCGTGAATCGATCCGGCTCACCGGCCGAGGCCGGTCGGCCGCCCGATCATGATCACGGAAACCGGCCGTGACCTGCACGGAAGCCTTCGTACAGCGCGGGACGTCGCGTCGGTGCACGAATCAGATCGCGCGGCCGACCAGGATCGTTACCCGACTCTGATCGCCTCGACACCTGTTCGCCCGAAGAGGTGGAACGAGGTTTGCGGATCTGCAAAAAGGGGCACCGGAACGGTGCCCCTTTGCGCTGTGCTCCTCCGACTGGACTCGAACCAGTAACCTTTCGGTTAACAGCCGAATGCTCTGCCATTGAGCTACGGAGGAATATCTATCTGGGCGCCAGCCCCGTTGCGCTGACGTCGTCTACTTTAGCGCATCCGGCGGGGAGGTCTCACACCCCCCTCCCTACCGGCATCCGCTCAGGTCACAGGCGATGCGCGACGGCGAACACGCGGCGGAACGGGAACCACGTCGTGCCATCCGAGCGCCGCGGGTAGGCGACTCGCAGGCGTGCGCCGAGTTCGGCGCGGAACTCCGCCCATCCCTGCTCGTCGAGGCTCGCCCGCACGGGACGCAGGGCCGTGCCGCTGAGCCACTCCAGCACCGGGTCCGGGCCCTCGAGGCGCTGCGCGTAGGTCGTCTCCCAGGCGTCCACGCCCAGTCCGAGATCGGCGATCAGCTCGGCGTAGCCCTGCGGACCCAGCACCGAGTCGGCGCGCAGCAGTCCTTCGGCGGCCCACTGCGGCTGCGCGACCAGCTCGCGGATCGCCGCGTAGGACGGGGAGTCGAAGTTGCCGGGGACCTGGAACGCGAAGCTCGCGCCCTGCGGCAGCTCGGGCAGCCAGCTCCGCAGCAGCTCGGGATGCTCCGGCACCCACTGCAACACCGCGTTGCACAGCACGACGTCGGTGTCCGGGCTCGGCTTCCAGTCCCGCACGTCCTCCACCTGCGCGTCGACGCCGCGCGCACGGGCAGCCTCGACCATCTCCGGGGACGAGTCGGTCGCCTCCACGGCAGCGTCCGGCCAGCGAGCGGTGAGCAGCGAGGTCAAGTTCCCGGCACCGCAGCCGAGGTCGACCACTCGGCGCGCGCTGCGTTCCGGAACGCGGGCGAGCAGGTCGTGCGCCGGGCGGTCACGGTGCGCTCGGAACGACAGGTACTTGTCGGGATCCCACACGACATTCACAGTACGGCCGTACTGCTAGCTGCGTCCACCGCCGCGCAACCGCTCCGCGACCTCGGCCGCGAGCGGTGCCAGCTGCTGCTCGTCGGTGCCCGGATCGGCGCGGACCTGCAGCACGACGCCGTCCCGGCCCGGCACTTTGCGCTGCACGAAGCGCGCGCCGCCGACCGGCAGGTCGCGGTGCTGGGTGTTGCGGATGGAACCGGTGATGCGGGAGTGCACGACCTCCGGCAACCGGCCCGCAGCGGTGAGGCGCAACCGTCGCGGCGGCAGATCGCGCAGCAGCACGGCCGCGCCCGCGGCACCGGACTCCTCGGCTTCGACCAGCGCGAGTGCGCCTTCGTTCCACGTCGCCTTGCTCAGCAGGTGCCAACCCACGCGACGGCCCTCCGGCAACCACAGCCCCAAGTGCGTGGCCACCAGCGGCCCTTCCGGCGCGTGCGCCACGGCCAGCACCACCTCGTCCTCGGTGAGCCGGCCCGCGAAGTCCGCGGGCACCTCGGCCGTTCCCGACAGGCGGGCGGCGAACCGGCGAAGCCAGGAGATCACAACGCACCCATCGCCTGCTTCAGCAACGACTGCCGGTATTGCTCCAGCGCCAGCATGTCGCCGAACAGCGAGTTGTACTCGTCCGGGCTCTCGGTGGGCGAAGTGCGCTGCACCCGCGACTTGATGTCCGCGATCTGCCTGCCGACCATGATCTCCTGCAGGCGGGCGATCACCGCCGTCGCGTACCGCGGGTCCTCCTCGGACTTGGTGTCCGGGGTCTCCACCGCCAAGGTCGTCAGCAGCCGCCGGGTCACCTCGTCCGAGCACTCCTTGCCGACCGCGTCGACCAGCAAAGCACCGGATAGCCCGGACATCGTGCCGCCCGCGGCCACGATCGCCTGGTGCAGCTTGCCGTAGGCGTCCTCGGTGAACGCCTCCCCCGGCAGCGAGTCGTAAACCGGCCCGGCCAGCGCCGGCACCTGCAGCGCCAGCTTCAAGGTCTCCCGCTGGCACCAGCGCGGGTCGTCCCGGCTCGGACGTTGCGGCAGTTCCACGTCCATGCCCAGCGAATCCTGGTCCGGATTGCGCGGGGGCCGGCGGCGCGGCTTCTTGACCGGCGCACCTGCCGACTCCCGGACGCGACGCACGACCTGGTTCTCGTCGTTCCAGCCGGTCCAGCCGGCCAACTGGACCGCGTAGCCGTCACGGCGCTCCACGTCCTTGATCTGCGCGACCAGCGGGACCGTTCGCTTGAGCGCTTCCACCCGGCCGTCGACCGAATCCAGGTCGTACTCGCCCAGCAGGCTGCGGATGGCGAACTCGAACAGCGGTTTCCGGCGCGCCACCAGGTCCCGCACCGCGGTGTCGCCGCTGTGCTGCCGGAGTTCGCACGGGTCCTGGCCATCCGGGGTGATCGCCACATAGGTCTGGGTGGCGAACTGCTGCTCACCGTCGAACGCCTTCAGCGCCGCCTTCTGCCCGGCCTCGTCGCCGTCGAAGGTGAAGATGACCTCACCGCGGAAAGCGTTGTCGTCCATCATCAGCCGCCGCAGCACCGCGATGTGATCGTCGCCGAAAGCCGTTCCGCAGGAGGCGATCGCGGTCGGCACCCCGGCCAGGTGCATCGCCATCACGTCGGTGTAGCCCTCCACCACGACCGCCTGGTGCCGCTTGGCGATCTCCCGCTTGGCGTGCTCGATGCCGAACAGCACCTGCGACTTGTTGAAGATCGGCGTCGCCGAGGTGTTGACGTACTTGGCCTCGATCGGGTCGTCGTCGAAGATGCGCCGGGCGCCGAATCCGACCACGTCCCCGGCCAGGTCCTTCAGCGGCCACAGCAGGCGGCGGTGGAACCGGTCCAGCGGCCCGCGCCTGCCCTCCTTGGCCAGCCCGCACTTGTAGAGCTCGTCGAGCTGGAACCCCTTGCCGATGAGGTGCTTGGTGAGCTTGTCCCAGCCCGCCGGGGCGAAGCCGCAGCCGAACTTGGTCGCCGCCGCCTCGTCGAACCCGCGCTCGGCCAGGTAGTTCCGTGCGGCCAGCGCGTCCGGGGAGCGCAGCTGTTCGGCGTAGAACTCTGCGGCCAGCCGGTGCGCCTCCACCATCCGCGCCCGCGTGCCGCGGTCGCGCTTCTCGCCGGGAGTGCCGCCTTCGTAGTGCAGCTCCACACCGGCCCGGTCGGCCAGCCGCTCGACCGACTCGACGAAGCCGAGATGCTCGGACTTCATCAGGAACGCGATGGCGTCCCCGCCTTCACCGCAACCGAAGCAGTGGAAGGTGCCGTGGCTCGGGCGCACGTTGAACGACGGGGTCTTCTCGTCGTGGAACGGGCACAGGCCCTTCAACGCGCCGCCACCTGCGTTGCGCAGTGCCACGTAGTCACCGACGACGTCGTCGATCCGGTTGCGATCACGTACCTCGGCGACGTCGCTTTCCCGGATCCTTCCAGCCACGCGTCCAGTCTAGGCGCCGCGAACGAAACGCCGACGAGCGGCACAATCGCTCGCATGACCACCGCCGCCGAGTTCGAGCAGCACCGTCCCCGGCTGACCGCGCTCGCCTACCGGCTGACCGGGCGGCTCGCCGACGCCGAGGACGCGGTGCAGGAGGCGTGGCTGCGGCTGGACGCCGAACGCTCCGAGATCCGCGATCTCGGCCCGTGGCTGAGCACGGTGGTCGGTCGGATCTGCCTGGACCGGGTCCGCTCGGCGAGCGCGCGGCGGGAACGCTACGCCGGGCCCTGGCTGCCGGAGCCGGTGGTCACCGACGTGGACGCCCGAGATCCGCTGGAGCTCGTGGTCGATCGGGACGAGCTGCGGATGGCGGCGCTGCGGGTGCTGCACGAGCTCAGCCCCGACCAGCGCGTGGCGTTCGTGCTGCACGACGGGTTCGACGTGCCATTCGCCGAGATCGCCGAGCTGCTGGACTGCCCGGTCCCGACCGCGCGCCAGCACGCCTCCCGCGCGCGGCGCGCGATGGCCGAGGCACCGCCGCGAGTACCGGCACCGCAGCAACAGGAGATGCTGGAACGCTTCCTCGCCGCCGTGGCCGGCGGCGATCTCGACGAACTCACCAGGCTGCTACATCCGCGTGCCACCTTGTTCGGCGACAGCGACGGCAAAGCACCGACCGCGCGGCGGCCCGTGCTCGGCGGGGAGAAGATCGCCCGCTTCGCGCTCGGCCTGGCCGCGAAGTACGGCGACCGGCTATGGTCGAGCGCTCGGCCGGTGCTGGTCAACGGCGAGCGCGGGCTGATCACTCCCGGCGAGCCGGAAGGCACCGGTACTCGCCGCGTCGCGCCCCGCGTGGTCGGTTTCGCCTGGCGGGACGGACTCATCGCGGAGATCTACGACGTGGTCAACCCGGAGAAGCTCGGCCGGGTCGACTTCTCGCTCACGGAATCGGAACGCGGCACGCCTCGCCGGAGGTGAATCCCTGCGCGGTGAGGCCGAGGGCGTGGTTGAACCGGCTGCGCTCGTTCTCCAACGCGATCATGTAGGTCAGCTCCACCAGCCCGTCGTGCCCGAGCTCCCGGTCGAGCTCGGCGACCTGGTCGTCGGTGACCCGCATCGGCTGGTCGGTCATCGCGTCCGCGTAGGCCAGCACCGTTCGTTCCCGAGCGGTGAACTTCGGCGAGGTCGGGTAGTCGTCGATCTCCTTCAGCCGGTCGATGTCCAACCCCTCGTTGCGCTGCACCATCGTGCCGAAGTCGACGCACCACGAACAGCCGATCCGGGTCGCGGCGCGGTAGGTCGCCAGCTCCCGCAGGTTCGCGGGGAGTCTGCGGGCAGTCCGGTCCACGGCGAACTCGGCGCAGCCCATGGACATCAGCAGCTTCGGGTGGTGCGCGGCGACCGCAAGCGGCTCCGGCACGGCGCCGAACCGCCACTTCGCGGCCCGGTACAGCAGCTTGGTCAGCCAGCCCGCCCGCTGCGCGGGCAATGGTTCGATGCGCGGCATGAGCACTCCTGTGCTGGTGTCCCGCCCGGTGCGGGAACTCGTCACCGGGACGGGACAGCCCGGCCGGACGTGACAGCGCCGCTTCAGGACGGGTCGACCACGCGGGACAGGAAGTAGATCGCGCCGGTCTCGCGGTGCCGGACCAGGAACAGGAACGGGCGGTCCACCCGGACCCGGATCGGGTCCTCCTCCCGCACGATCGCGGTCAGCCGCATCATCGCCGCGGTCGCCGCCGCGCCCTCGAAGCCCGCTTCGTCGACGCGCAAGACCGCCTGGTGCACGACCGTCGAAACCTTCAGCGGCTCGTCGGTGAGCGGGGTGAAGTCGGCGGCCGGCGTGAACAACCGGCGCACCCCCAGCTCACCCAGCGGGCCGCTGAGCTCGGCCTCGCCGGTGACGGAGAACCGCGGCAGGTGCAGCTCCACCCGCTGTTGCCGGCTCGCGGCCAAGAGCGAATCGAGCGCGTCCGCGGTCAGCTGCGGCTCGACCGGGCCGAGCTCGCCGTCCGGCAACAAGACCACGGCCTCGACATCGCCCGCGGCGGGCAGCGTCAGCGCCTGCCAGCCGTCCGCTGCTGCGTACCTCATGCGGCGGGTGGCGGTCATGGTCGGGACGTCGCGGTCCCCTGCCGGGGCATGGAACGGCTGCTCGGAGGTCGCCTGGGTGTCGAACGCCTCGTGCCAGGCCACCTTCAAGTACAGCGCGTTGACCAGCGCCGCGACCGTTTCGGCGTCGACGGTTCCGGGATCCAGCAGCTCCGGGATCAGATCCCTCGTCGTCTCGGCGACGTCGCTGTTGATCCGCTGCCGGGCCTGCTCGGGATCGACGCGGAACGGCGCGGTGCGCACGGCGTTGCCCGGCCATTCCTTCAGGGTTTCGAGGAAGGACTCGCGCACCAGCAGCTCGTCGTGCGCCCACAGCGTGTTCGCGACCGCCAGCACCGGATCTTCGCCGGGGCCGGAGGCGGTGAGTTCGGCCGCCCCGGACAGCAGCCGCCGCAGGCCGGTCGGCTCATCGCCCGCGCGCAACGCCGTGAGCACCTCAGCGCGGGTTTCGCCGCCCGCGGCCGAAGCGACCAGGCCGAGCGCGCTGGCGACCGAGTAAGGCGACCAGCAGAACGCTCGGTCCGGTGGCGGAGCCAGGCTGTGGTGCAGGGACAGGCTGAAATCGAGGTGTTCGCGCACGGCCGGCTCCGTTCGGCGTGTCGGCTTCACTGCGGAACGCCGAGTCTGCCACTTCCGCGGCCCGCGCGGTCGCGCGCTCCGGTCGGTGATCTCATTTCAGCCGGTGCAAGGCCATGCCGCTGCACATCCGGCGGGCCGGGCCGTTCGGGGTGCGGTCCGGCCCGCCGGTGCTCACCGCACGGATTCCTCGATGTCGGACAGACCCATCAAGCGCAGTTCCTGGGCGATGTACTCGGCCGCGCGCCGCGCTTCGGGATTGCGCCAGCGCAGGTCCTTCACCCAGTCCGCGAGGTCGTCGGCATTCACGTACGGCTCGCCGTCGACGACGAGCTTCTGGATGTAGTGCCGGTTCGGCATCGGGGATCTCCTTGCGGCACGGGGACGGTTCGGGGGACCGCGCCGCACACACAGCAGCCGGCCGTTCGGGTCGGGGGGCCCGAACGGCCGACACACCGGGTGAAGAGTATGCCGTACCTGGCAAGTGGATACCGCCCGTTCGGGCGTACTTCACACCAGACTGGTTTCGCTGCGTACATGACGTGCATGCCAAGACACCGCCTGCGCATCCGTCAGCGAAGCAACCTGATCCAGCACCACCCGCAACCCGGCGGCGTCGCCCGCAGCGGCGCGCCACGCCGGGGCGAACGCCGGGTCCAACGCCTCCGGTGCCCGGTCGGCCAGCGCCGGCACCAGCTCGGCCAGCAGCTCC
>NZ_JAFRFW010000005.1:0-1522 GCF_017434145.1 Saccharopolyspora sp.
CGGGTCCACGTCCGCGTAGACGACCTCCACGACCTCGCGGGCGGTGACCCGGGGTCCGCGCTCATCCACGACCCGCCGCACCTGGTCGAGCCGCTGCGCGCGATGTGCCAGGTAGCCCCGTGCTGCCTCGGCGACGTCCGGCAGGTCCGGGCCGTGGCCGGGCAGCGCGGGCGTCCCTTCCGGCGACCGCGCCAGCTTGCCCAGCGATTCCAGGTACGAGCCGAGGTGCCCGTCCGGCTGGGCCACCACTGTGGTGCCGCGCCCGAGGATGGTGTCGCCGGTGAACACCGCGGTGGCTCCGGCGTGCTCCGCGGCGAAGCACACCGAGTCCTTGGTGTGCCCCGGGGTCGCGAGCACTTCGAGGCGCACTCCGGACTCCTCGATGACCGCGCCGTCGGTGAGCGCCTCCGCGCCCGCGCACAGCTCCGGGTCCAGCGCGCGCACCGGCGCCCCGGTCAGCTCGGCCAATTCCGCGACGCCTTCGGTGTGATCCGGGTGGTGGTGGCTGAGCAGGATCAGCGAGACCGGGGCGTGCTCGGCAACCCGCCGCAGGTGCCCGGCATCGGCCGGCCCCGGGTCGATGACCACCCGGTTGGCGCCGGTGCCGACCAGCCAGGTGTTGGTGCCGTCCAGCGTCATCGGGCCGGGGTTGTCCGCCAGCAGCACCGAAGCGAACGGTGTCACCGGCCGGAATTCGCCGTAAGCGGGATGGTTCACCGGTCGCTCTCCTCGTCGTAGCCGGGTTCGCCGGGCAGCACCACGCGCCAAGCGCCGTCGCGGTGCACCAGCCGCGGCAGGACCTTCCCGAGCGGTCGTTGCACCGCGAGCGCGGCCTCGACGCCGTCACAAGCACCGATCTCGGACAACGTCACCCAGGTCGGCGGCATGAGCCCGCAGCGACCTCGCCGCCACTGCTCCAGAGCGTCTTCCGGAGTGCTCCAGTAGGCGTGCGCGGCTTCCGTGGTCACCCCGTCCGCACGTTGCCCGTCCGGCATGGCGGCGAGGAAGAACCGCGTGTCGTAGCGCTTCGGCTCGTCGACCGGGGTGACCCAGTTCGCCCACGGGCGCAGCAGGTCCGCGCGCAGCACGAGGCCGGACTCGGCGAGGAAACCGGCCAGGGACAGCTCGCGGGACTCCAGGCGCGGACGGGCTTCGGCGTAGGGGCGGGCGTCCGCGACGACGGTGTCCGGGTCCGGACCCGCCAGCAGCACGCCGGATTCCTCGAAGGTCTCCCGCACCGCCGCGCACACCAGGGCGCGCGCGACCTCCTCGGTGCATTCGAAGCGTTCTGCCCACCACTGCGGCGGCGGGCCGCTCCACGCGATCGAAGCATCGGCGTCCCGCGGGTCGACGCCGCCGCCGGGGAAGACCGTCATCCCGCCCGCGAACGGCATGTTCCGCACCCGGCGCTGCAGGAAGACCTCGGTGCCCTGGTCGCCTTCGCGCAGCAGCACGACCGTCGCGGCGTCCTTCGGCGTCGCGGGCGGATCCGGCGCCGGCGCGGGAACGAATCCGTCCGGCA
>NZ_JAFRFW010000962.1:0-5647 GCF_017434145.1 Saccharopolyspora sp.
GGCCGTTGAACGGGTGCGGCGGCCCGGGCGGGGTCGGCACCCGGACGGCCTGCGAAGCCGCGGGAGGGGCCTTCGCGGGAGGCGGCTCGGGCAGCGGTTTCGTGGTCGGAGCCGGTGGCGGTGGCGCCGGCTGCGCGGTGGGGGCGGGAGCCGGCTGCCCGCCTCCGCCGGAAGTGGTGAAGTAGAAGACGCCCGCGACCACCACGACGACCAGCAGCACCGAACCGATGACCACGCCGGTGATCATCTTGCCCTTCGAGGCCCCTTCGGAGACCTCGAAGACCTCCGGCCCCTGGCGCATCCAGCTGGTGTCGCCGTGCTCCGGCGGCTGGCCCCATGCCGTGTTCGCGTTCCAGCCCTGATTCCACTGCTGCTGGTCCGGCCACTGCTGCTGGGAGCCGACGTTGACGGTCTGCGTGCTGTCCGCCCCGGTGAGCGGGTTCGGCACCACGTGCGTGGGTTCGTTCGACGGCTGCGGCTGGTTCTGCTGCTGGGCGGCCTGCGCTCCCTGCGCGGCGGCGGCTCCCCAGCTGAACGCGGGCGGGAACGGGCTGGACTGCTCACCCTGCTGACCGCCCGGCTGGGCGAACCCGCCGGAGGGGGTACCGGGACCGGATGCGCCCGGGGACTGGTTGCCCGGGGACTGCCCACCCGGCTGCTGCGCGGAACTCCCGGCGGAGCCTTCCTGCCCCTGCGCCCGGCCGGCCAAAGCGTCCCGCCGGGACCGGTACTCCTCCGCGGAGATCCTACCCGCCGCCAGTTCGGCATCCAGGTTCTGCAGCTCGTCTTGCCAGGTCACCGATGCGCCCTTTCCGGATTTACCGAGTCGTGATCACCGGCCATTCTGCACCAGGCAGCGCATCGCGGGAGCCACCTCCCGGATAACGATCCAGCGGGTGTGACCACTCGCTCCCGCCCGCGCGCGACGATCGCACTTCCGATCTCGACGGCACCCGATACGCTACCCGGCGTCGCGGATGCGCCGGGCGGCACGTCGTGGGGGTGAAACGGGTGGGCACAGCGCGTGTCGAGCACGCTCATCCGGAGCGTTTCGCCGCCCCCGCGCACGGTTTCGCGTGGATCCGCATGATCGGCGCGCTGCTGGTGATCTACGGGCACAGTTCTCCGCTGGTGGGCAGCGGCGACTTGTTCCCGCCGGAATGGCCGCTGCAGCCCGATGAGGCCGTGCTCATGGGATTCTTCGCGATGAGCGGTTTCCAGATCACCGAGAGCTGGATCCGCGATCCGCACCCGCTGCGCTTCGCCGCCAAGCGGGTGCTGCGGCTGTGGCCGCCGATGCTCACCGTCTCGGTGGGCATGGCGCTGATCGTCGGTCCGCTGGTGACGACGTTGTCGGTGGGGGAGTACTTCGCCGCGCACGGCACCTGGGCCTACATCGTCAACAACACCGGGCTGCTGACACTCAACCACCACTTGCCGGGTGTGTTCACCGGCAACCCCTGGCCGGGCGCGGTGAACGGTGCGCTGTGGACGTTGCCGATGGAGCTGCTGGCCTATGCCGGCCTGTACGCGTTGCTGCTGGTGGGCGCTGCCAAGCAGCGGTTGCGGTGGCTCGCGGTGCTCGCGCTGTGCGCGATCGTGGTGTGGGACCGCTACCTGGAGCAGGACCCGGGCGCGGAGTCGGCCGGTTCGCTGCTGAGCGTCCCGGTCGAGTCGCTGGTGGCGTTCCTGGTCGCGTTCGCCTTCGGCGTGGTGCTGAACCTGTACCGGATGCCGCTGTCGGTGCTGGCCGCCGGTGCCGGGGTGGCGGTGCTGGGCGCGATGCCGAACAGCATCGCCGCGTCGTTCCTGATGGCGTTCGTGGTCAGCTACGCGGTGGTGGTGGCGGGTCATTTCTGGCCCGCCCGGCTCACCGTGCCCGGGCACTGGGTCAACGGCAGCTACGGCGTTTACGTCTGGGGCTTTCCGGTGCAGCAGCTGCTGGCGATGTCCGGAGTCGGCAACCAGTACGTGATGGTGCTGTGCGCGGCGCCGATCTCGTACGTGCTGGGCACGTTGTCGTGGACGTTCGTCGAAGAGCCGGTGATGCGGCTGCGCCACTACATCGCTCCGCAACGCCGCAGCCGCCCGGCGGGTGCTGTTCCTCCCGAGGAGCTGTCCGACACCGAGGAACGGGTCGACACCGAGGAACGGTCCCCGGAAGGACCGGACAGACCGCTCGACCCGATTTCCGGGCGGCCGGAGCGGTTTTGATGCGGGCGTAGCATCGGGACCATGGTGCTGTTCAAAGCTAGGCGCATGATCACCCCCGATGAGGCGCTGCCGGGCCGCAGCACTCCGCTTTCCGTGCCGGAGCGGCACGCGGTGTTCGGCGACCGCCCGATCAAGCCACCGTTCCCGGAGACCACCTCGACCCTGGTAGTGGGCATGGGCTGCTTCTGGGGCGCGGAACGCATCTTCTGGCGCACCGACGGGGTGTGGACCACCGCGGTCGGCTACGCGGGCGGGTACACCCCCAACCCCACCTACGAAGAGGTCTGCACCGGCTTGACCGGGCACACCGAGGCGGTGCTGGTGGTCTTCGACCCCTCTGTGATCACGCTGTCGCAGGTGCTGAAGGTGTTCTGGGAGAACCACGACCCGACGCAGGGCCTCCGGCAGGGCAACGACGTCGGCAGCCAGTACCGCTCGACGATCTACTACGCCGACGACGCCCAGCGCGAAGTCGTCGAACGCAGCCGCGAGCAGTTCCAGGAGGCGCTGAGCGCCGCGGGCCACGGCGAGATCACCACCGAGATCGCGCCGCTCGGCGAGTTCTACTACGCCGAGGGCTACCACCAGCAGTACCTGTCGGAGTCCAAGAACCCGAACGGCTACTGCGGCATCGACGGCACCGGCGTCTCCTGCCCGATCGGCCTCGGCACGGCCTGACCGCCCGGCCACCCGATTCAGCGAACCTAATTCTGGCAAAGATCTTTTTCCCAGAATTCCTGGACCTCGGAAACCATTTCCGGGCGCCGTGCGATTCCGCTGTCCGGAAGGTTCCGCGCCCGGTGCGCCTCGCGCGCACCGGGCCACGGAGCCGGGGGACGGAAACGCGGGTCAGCCGAAGTTCACGTCCGCGCAGGAATAGAAGGCGTTGCTGGTGTCCGCGACGTCCCACACGCCGAGGATCAGGTGCTTGCCGGTCTTGTCCGGCAGTTTCCCGGTGTGCGTGTACACGTCCGGCGGCTGCTGCCCGCCGTAATCGACGTTGACGAACGGCGCCGGTTCGAGCTGGTCGCGGGTGAGCGGCTGGCTCGGGTCCCAGCCGTCCTTGGTGATGAAGTACCGCCACGACGACGTCGAGTGGTTCGCGGTGATCTTCCACTGGAACTGGAAGTCCTGGCCGGCCTGCACGTCGGTCGCTGGCCATTGACCGCCGCGCGGGTCGTCGAGCTCGCTGAACTGCTCCAGACCGGCCGAGCAGATGCTGCCGTCGACCGGGCCCGCCTCCGGGAAGCCCTTCGGGCCTTCGACGCTCTGCGGTTCCCACTGGATCGCGCCGCAATTCGTCGCCGCGCCGGTCGAGCAGGCGTCCTGGCGGCTGGAAGGGCTCTGGGTGAATCCGTGCGAACTCGCGACACCGGATGTGAAAATCGGTAATGCCAGGGTGGCGATGCCGACGGCGGCGATACCGATCTTGCTTTTCACTTTCGACATGGAAGTACTCCCTTCCTGGATCGGTGCCGGAGAAATTTACACTCGCGTTATTCGCGGAAAATAGCACCGTTCTGCGCAACATCGCGGGGGCCGCGGCTCGGCTAGTGGTCCAGACCTTGAGGCCGTTCGGAGCAGCGCAAGATCGCGTTCGGCTTGCGGGCGGGTGCGTCCGTACGCACGATGCCGGGATGGGAGACAACATCTACCGCGTAACCGAGATCGTCGGAACGTCCGCGGACGGCGTCGACGACGCGATCCGCCGCGGTGTGCACCGCGCGTCGCAGACCCTGCGGGACGTGGACTGGTTCGAAGTCACCGAGGTCCGCGGCCACGTCGAGAACGGCGAGATCGCGCACTTCCAGGTCGGGCTGAAGGTCGGCTTCAAGCTGGAGGAGTGAACCGGCCCGGCGAGCACCACGAACGCGCAAAAGCCCCGCCGTCCTGCGGCGGGGCTTTCTCACTGCGGAGCGGATGACGGGACTCGAACCCGCGACCCTCACCTTGGCAAGGTGATGCGCTACCAGCTGCGCTACATCCGCAAGCGAACGATCTCTCGATCGCTGTTGAGCACTACTTTAACCCATCGTTCGCGCACCGTTCCAAGGGGGTCAGCGCCGTGCCGGTCCGACCCGCGACGGCTCGATGCGCAGCAGCACGCGGTCCTCTTCGCGCATCGCGCGCCGATAGTCCTCCCAGTCGTCGTGCTCGCCGGAGACGCGGCGGAAGTAGTCCTCCAGCAGCGGCATCGCCTCGGGCAGCCGCACGACCTCCGCGGTGCCGTCGACCTGGATCCAGTCGCCGAAGAACTCGTCCGGCAGCACGCACAGCCAGGCGCGCGGATCGCGGACCAGGTTGTGCACCTTGGCGGTGGCCGCGCGGGTGCTCACCACGATGCGCCCGGCGTCGTCCACGGCCGCCAGCACCGGGCTCAGCTGCGGTGTCCCGTCCCCGCGAAGCGTGCCCAGCACCGCGCGGTGGTGTTCGCGGACGAACGATCTTGCCTGTTCGAGGTCCATGCCCCGCCCTTCGCCGGGTGTCAGGTCGACGGGCACACCTTAGTCACCGTGCGCGAGGTCGCGAGCGCATTGGCGGGACCGGGGTGGTCCGGCGCGGCGGTGTGATCGACAATGCCTCGGGTGCCGTGCGCTTTCACCCGTGAGGCCGATGACGGTCGCGATACCGTGTCGGCACGCTCGGTCCCGGTGCGTGGCCGCTCAGGCGGGCTCCGCGGTGCCGGGCGGCGCTCCCGGTGCCGATGGCGGTACGGCTTGCAACGACCGAACGGAAACGCCCGGCGCCGGGCGAGGAGGCGACGATGAACCGCGTGGTGCGGGGCTCCGACGGCAGGTTGTGGAACGTGCGCTCCAGCCTGGAGTGGTCGAACCCGATCGCCGGCGACGACTTCGAGCACGACGTCAACGGTGGCCGCGGCCCGGGGATCATGATGTTCGGCATCCTCATCCTGCTCGCGCTGCTGTTCGTGCTGTGGACGCCGGAGGGCGTGCACGTGCCGATCTGGCTGGTCCTGGCGCTGATCGTGGCGGCGATGTTCTTCCCGGTGCGCTGGCTGCTGCACCGGCCGTGGACGATCATCGCGGAAACCCCCGGCGACGAGGAGGAGCACCAGCCGGAGCGCTGGGTCGGGGTGCAGCGCGGCTTCCTCAACGTCCGGCAGGAGACCGCGAAGGTGGCCCGCCAGATCGAGCTCTACGCCGAACCGGACATGAACGGCTCGCTGCAGCCCACGGAGTGACGGCCGCCGCAGGCCGATCGATCTTGGCAGACTGGTGGGGTGCCCGAACTGCCCGAAGTCGAGGCGCTGGCCCGGCACCTGCGCGAGCACGCCGTGGGCAGCACCCTCGCCCGCATCGACGTCGCCTCGCTGAGCGTGCTCAAGACCGCCAGCCCGCCCTACACCGAGCTGCACGACCGCCCGGTGACCGGCGCGGCACGGCACGGCAAGTACCTGGACCTGGACTGCGAC
>NZ_JAFRFW010000963.1:0-4109 GCF_017434145.1 Saccharopolyspora sp.
GACGATCCGTGGTCGCTCGCCTCGTTCACCTCGGAACTCGACCGCGGCCACCTCTACTTCGGCGCCTACGACGGCGAGGTGCTGATCGGCTACGCGGGCCTGGCGCTGACCGGGCGCCCGCCGGAAGCCGAGGTGCACACCATCGGCGTCGACCCGGACCACCAGCGCCGCGGCGTCGGCCGGGCGCTGCTGCTGCGGCTGCTGTCCCGCGCCGATGAGCAGCGCGCCACGACGTTCCTCGAAGTGCGCACCGACAACGAACCGGCGATCGAGATGTACCGGGCGCACGGCTTCGAGATCGTCGGCCTGCGCAGGCGCTACTACCAGCCCTCCGGCGCCGACGCGCACACCATGCGCCGCCCGCCGCTGGGCGAACCGGAACACCAGGAGGGAGGTGGCCCGGAATGACCGCCACCGACCGGATCGTGCTCGGCATCGAGAGCTCCTGCGACGAAACCGGCGTCGGGCTGGTGCGCCTCGGCCCGGACGGTTCGGTGAGCCTGCTGGCGGACGCGGTCGCGTCCAGCGTCGACGAGCACGCCCGCTTCGGCGGGGTGGTGCCGGAGATCGCCAGCCGTGCGCACTTGGCCGCGATGGCGCCCACGATGCGCCGCGCGCTGGACGAATCCGGCCTCGGTCTGTCCGATGTGGACGCTATCGCGGTGACAGCCGGACCCGGCCTGGCCGGAGCGCTGATGGTCGGGGTCGCCGCGGCCAAGGCCTACTCGGCCGCGCTGGGCGTGCCGCTCTACGGCGTCAACCACCTCGCCGGGCACGTCGCCGTGGACACCCTGCAGCACGGGCCGCTGCCCAAGCGCTGCCTGGCGATGCTGGTCTCCGGCGGGCACACCCAGCTGCTGCTGGTGGAAGGCGTCGCCGAGAGCATCACGCAGATCGGCTCCACCATCGACGACGCGGCGGGGGAGGCGTACGACAAGGTCGCCCGCATCCTCGACCTGCCTTACCCGGGCGGGCCGCCGATCGACAAGATGGCGCGGGAGGGCTCCGCGGACGCGATCGAGTTCCCGCGCGGGCTGACCGGGCCGCGGGATTCGCGGCACGATTTCTCCTTCTCCGGGCTGAAAACGGCGGTGGCCCGGTGGGTCGAGCACGAGCAGCGGGCCGGGCGGGAAGTGCCGGTCGCCGACGTGTGCGCCTCGTTCCAGGAGGCGGTGGCCGACGTGCTCACCTCGAAGGCGGTGCGCGCGGCCGACGAGCTCGGCGTGGACACGGTGGTCATTTCCGGTGGCGTTGCGGCGAATTCGCGGCTGGCCGCGCTGGCCGCGGAGCGCTGCGCTGCCGCCGGGCTCGCGCTGCGCGTGCCGAAACCCCGGCTGTGCACCGACAACGGCGCGATGATCGCCGCGCTCGGCGCGCACGTGCTGGCCTCCGGCGCGCGACCGTCCCCGCTGGACATCTCCGCGAACCCCGGCCTCCCGGTCGACACCATCAACCTCCCCGCACACCACCAGGAGTGAACGGACCGCTCGTCCCACTAGATTGGTCGAACGGTCCGTTCGCTCAAATACATCGGCCCATGCCGACACGCCCGCGCGCCACTCGGCCAGGGCAACGGAGATCGGAGTGAACGGCCTGCTCGTCCCACTAGATTGGACCAACGGTCCGTTCGCTCGGCGGCGGTTCAGCTGATCGAGCGGCCCGCGTACTCGGGGGCGGGCTCGATGGCCGCGGTGATCCGGTCGGCGACGTCGTCCGGGAACGGGACCGCGCGGTCGGAGCCGACGTGCAGCGCAACGACCTCCTCGGTGGCGCGCAGCACGCCGTCCACGGTCATCTCGTGGCACAGCAAGAGCTTCTTCGCACCGCCGCCGACGATCCGGGACGTGACGACCATGTCCGCGTCCGGGCCGACTTCCCGCAGGTACCGCACGTGCGCTTCGACGGTGTAGAGCGAATGCCCGGTCGTGGCGCGGTATGCGGCGTCCAAACCGATCCGCTCCATCACCGCGTCCGTGGCGAACCCGAACACCAGCACGTAGTACGCCTCGCTGAGGTGCCCGTTGTAGTCGATCCACTCCGGACGGACGCGCTGTCGCAGCTCCCAGCTCACGAACCCTCCCGCACTTCCCGCACCGCCCGCAGCACCGCGATCACCGCGCGGTCCCGCTCGGCGACGAGTTCGGAGATGTCCCGGCCGTCCTCTTCGGCGCAGCCCTGAATCATCCGTTCCCGCAGGTCATCGGTGAGTTCCGGAGCTTCCAGCCGGGTCCACGGCGACTTCAGCGACGGCCCGAACTGGTCGAGCATGTGCGCCATCCCGCCTTCACCGCCAGCGAGGTGGAAGGTCAGGCACGGCCCGAAAAGCGGCCACCGCAACCCCGGGCCTTCGGTGATCGAGGCGTCGATCTGCGCGACCGTCGCCTCGCCCTCGGCCACCATGTGCAGCGCTTCCCGCCACAGCGCCTCTTGCAGCCGGTTGGCGATGAAACCCGGCACCTCGCGGTCCATCGTGATCACCGACTTGCCCGCCGCCTCGAAGAAGCGCGAAGCGTGCTCGACGGCCCACCGCTCGGTGCGCTCGCCGCCCACGACCTCGACCAGCGGGATCAGGTACGGCGGGTTGAACGGATGCCCGACCACCAGGCGTTCCGGGGTGGTGCAGCGCTGCTGCATCTCGGTCATGCCGTACCCGGAGGTGGACGAGGAGATCACCACGCCGGCGGGCGTCGCGGCGTCGATGCGGGCCAGCAGGTCCTGCTTGATCTCCAGGTCCTCCGGCGCGCTCTCCTGCACGAAGTCCGCCCCGGCCACCGCCTCGTCCAGAGTGGACGCGAAGGTGAGGTCGTCCCGCGTCGCGCCATCGGCCAGGCCCAGCTCGGTCAGCGCAGGCCACGCGGCATCAACCAGCCGCCGCAGCCGCGGCCCGAAGTCCGGGTCCGGATCCCATGCGGTCACGCGGTATCCCCGCGCCAGGAAGTGCGCGACCCAGCCGCCGCCGATGACTCCGGCGCCGATGCACGCGACGTGCGGTGCCATCAGGACCTCCGCTTCAGGCCGAGCTTGGCGCGCGCCTGGTCCGGAGTCGCCACCCGCGACCCCAAGCTCTCCACGATCGTCACCGCGCGCTCCACGAGCTGTGCGTTCGTGGCCTTCACGCCCTTGCTCAGGTACAGGTTGTCCTCCAGCCCGACCCGGACCTGCCCGCCCAGCAGCGCCGACTGCGCCACCCACGGGAACTGGTTGCGGCCGATCGAGAAGCTCGCCCAGTTCGCGCCTTCCGGCAGCATCCGCACCATCGATTGCAGCAGCCCGGGATCGGCCGGTGCGCCGTACGGAATTCCCATGCACAGCTGGAAAAGCGGCGGAGCGTCCAGCAGCCCTTCCTCGATCATCTTGGTGGCGAACCACAGCTGGCCGGTGTCGAAGATCTCCAGCTCCGGCTTGACGCCGAGCTCCTGGATCCGCTTCGCGCCCGCGCGCAGCATGTCCGGGGTGCTGATGTAGAGCTGGCTGCCCTCGCCGAAGTTCAGCGAACCGCAGTCCATCGTGCAGATGTCCGGCAGCAGCTCCTCGACGTGCGGCAACCGGTCCAGGCCGTTGACCAGGTCGGTGCCGTCCACCGGCTTGAGCGGGTCGTCCTGGTCGATCACCAGGTCGCCGCCCATGCCCGCGGTCAGGTTGATCACGACGTCCACATCGGACTCGCGAATGCGGCGCACCACCTCGCGGTACAGCGGCACCTCGCGCGAACCCTGGCCGGTTTCCACGTCGCGCACGTGGATGTGCACCACGGCGGCGCCCGCGTTCGCGGCTTGCACCGCGGATTCGGCGATCTGCTCGGGACTCACCGGCACGTGCTCGCTCTTGCCCACCGTGTCGCCCGCGCCGGTCAGCGCGGCGGTGATGATCACTTCGTCGTTCATGGCCCGGCCCCTTCCTCCGATCGAGGCCGGACGCTAGCAGTGGCATTGCGCTAATCGCAATGGTCGAGACCCGTGGAAGGCATATTCAGACAGCAGAGGGAAATGCCACCCGAAGTTCTGATTGACCTGGGAGTCAGCTCAGTGGCTGCGCCAGAACGCCTTGGTGGTCGCCAGGAATTCACGCCGCGCGCCGCGCGCGGACACCCGCCGCAGCCCGTCGGCGGC
>NZ_JAFRFW010000964.1:0-2102 GCF_017434145.1 Saccharopolyspora sp.
AGCGTGAGATGTCGGCGATCTGCGAGAACCGGTTGCTCGCAGCGACGCGGGACGAGTTAATTCCGTTGTTGATAGATGGGCGGATCACGGTCAAGGAGGCGGAGAAGCGGGTGGAAGACGTAGTGTGACTTGCAGCCGCGGCTACAGGAGACTCCACTCTGTGAGCGCGCGACGCCACAGTGGTTCGTAGTTCCGCGGCCAGAGGACCTCATCGGCGCAGGCGGCGAGGACTTCCGGGTCGATCCAGCGAACCATGTCGCGGTAGCGGCCCTCGGTCATCACGATGGTGTAGGCGATCAGGAGCGACTGCAGGTCTGCGCTGTCGCGCCACCGCTGATCGGGTGTGCCGGACCATTCGAGGTTGATCGGAAGCCGGAACCGCCCTTGCGGCGAAAACGCCGGAACCCACAGGTTCGAGGGAATGAGGACCGGTCGGCGGCGCAGGCCGGCGTCGATAGCGACCCCATCGGCGTCGGTCGCCGCGAGCGCACGTTCGAGCCGCTCCGCCGACTCTGCGTCGAGCACGCGGATGCCGACGCTCCTATGGGTGTCAAGTAGTCCACGGGTGCTCAAGTAGGCGGTAGAGGTCGCGGGCGATGTAGCGCTTGAGGCATCGTTTGATCTCGCGTGGGGTCTTGCCTTGGGCGGTTCGGCGGGCGGTGTAGTCACGAGTGGCCTGGTCGTAGCGTTGGCGCGAGAGGACGACGGTGTGCAGGGCGCGGTTGAGCTGGCGATCGCCGTGCCGGTTGAGCCGATAGCGGGTGGTGACCTGCCCGCTGTTCGCCGGGATCGGTGCGACGCCGGCGAGCATCGCGAATGCGGCCTCGGAGCGCACGCGGCTTGGATGCGACCATGCGCAGAGCAGGGTGGCGGCGACGATCGGGCCGACGCCGAGCTGCGCGAGGAGGTCCGGCCGCCAGGCTTTGACGATCGCGAGGATCTGCTTTTCGTGCTCGTCTGCTTCTTTCTGCAGGCTTTGTACTCGGCGGGCCAGTGTCTTGAGCACCGTTGCGGTCGTGGTGGTTTCGGTGTCCCAGCTGGTGCGGGTGCGGAGCTTCGCGGCGATGTTCACCACCTCGGGCAGCGGGCGTCCGCGCAGGGCCTCGCGGAGCGGCTCAGGGGCGGCGATGACCAGGCTGAACAGTTGTCGCATCGCCACGGTGGAGCCGTCGACTGCGGAGCGGCGGGCCGCGAGTAGTACTGACAACGCTTGCCGGTCACCGGCCGCACGGGGTGTTCCCAGCTCGGGCCGGGACAGCGCCTCGCGGGCGGCGCGGATCGCATCGAGTGGGTCGGACTTCGCGCCGTGCCGTCGTTGCGCTCGTTCGGGGCGGTCGAGCTCGACCACCAGCTCCTCGCGCACCGCGAGTGCGCGGGTCAGGCCGGCGCCGTGCCCGCCGGTGCCTTCGATCGCCCAGGCCCGCAGTTGTGAGTGGTGGTCGGCGAAGTCGAGTAGCTGCTGGTAGCCGTCGGCGGTGGTGGCGACGGTGATCTGATCGAGCACCGCTCCAGTGCGTGCGTGCACCGCGGCGGCGGTGTGTGTCTCGACGTGCGTATCGACTCCGATGACGACATCGACGATTTCCGTCAGACTGGTCATGCGTTCCTCCAACATCCGGTGGGACCAACAGGTGGTTCCGGTCCGGGAGGAGTCACGGCGGGACTGTGACGGGACACGATCGCGGCGCTGCAACACCGCGGTCGGTCAAGCTCCTGATCAGGCCAGTCGCTCCGACCGGGCCGGTGCCGACAACCCCCGAACGGACAAGTCGCGAGTAAGGCATCACGGCCAGTCAGGCCACGGGTCACATCCGAGGGCCGTCAGCTACAGCCCACCACCGAAACACCGATCCTGCAGGCCCTTCATCGTGGTGGCAGATCCATCCTCACAGTCAGTCCTCCGCCGGGTCAGTCCTCCGCGGCCGCGGGCGGCTCGTCGGCGACCTGGCGGAGCGTGGCGACCATGGAGATCTCGGGCCAGTGCTCGGCGTGCAGATCCGCGAACGCCTTCTGGCCCTCGATGGCCTCCTCGAGGGTGTCGAACTGCATCAGTGCCCAGCCGCCGACGACCTCCTTGGCCTCGGCGTACGGCCCGTCGAATC
>NZ_JAFRFW010000965.1:0-2097 GCF_017434145.1 Saccharopolyspora sp.
CGCCGCGCACGGCGCCTCGATCGCGGTCAAGCGGGTCGTGCGGCGCAGCCGCCCGGGAGACCCGCAGGTGAAGGTGCTGGTCGGGACGCCGAGCAAGCTCAGCTTCCCGTCCTCGCACGCGACGTCGACCACGACCGCGGCCGTGCTCTACGGCGGGCTGGTCGGCAAGCGGCTGACCCCGGCGCTGGTGCCGCCGATGATGGTCAGCCGGATGGTGCTGGGGGTGCATTACCCGAGCGATGTTCTCGCCGGCTCGGCGCTCGGCGGTGCCGTGGCGCTGGGCGTGCGGCGGTTCATGAGACGGCGGAGGAACCGTGGCTGACAAGAACGAGAGCGGCGCGACCGTCAGCGAACCCGAAACCGATTCCGGCGCCGCCGGGACGAACGGTGTCGCGGCCGCGCACGAGGACGCTGGCGAGAACGGCCAGGTCGTGACGGAGACCGACGGCGAGCAGGCCGCGCGCGAAGAGGTCGAGGCCGACGCGGACGGCTCCATCGGCTCGGAGGCCGGCGGCAGCGCCGCCGTGCTGGAGGAGACCACCGAGCAGGCCGAGGACGACAAGGACAAGTCCTCGGACGCCTACCACGCGAAGGTGACCGCGAAGGCGGGCACCGTCGGCGGCCTGATCAGCGGCCTGATCAAGGAGCTGCGGCCGAAGCAGTGGGTGAAGAACGTCCTGGTGCTGGCCGCCCCGTTCACCGCGGGCGCGCTGTGGGACCCGACGATCCTCGCCGACGCGGCGCTGGCGTTCGTGGTGTTCTCGATGGCCGCTTCGGGCATCTACTTCATCAACGACGCCATCGACGTGGAGTCCGACCGCCAGCACCCGACCAAGCGGAACCGGCCGATCGCGGCCGGTCTGATCCCGCTGCCGATCGCGTACCTGGTGTGCGGGCTGCTGCTGGGTGGCTCGCTGGTGATCTCGGGCGTGGTCAGCATGGGCCTGCTGACGGTGATGGCGGTCTACATCGGGGTGCAGCTGGGCTACTGCTTCGGGCTCAAGCACCAGCCGGTGATCGACCTGTGCATCGTGGCCTCCGGCTTCCTGCTGCGCGCGGTCGCCGGTGGTGCCGCGGCCGGGCTGGTCATCACCCAGTGGTTCTACCTGGTGGTGGCGTTCGGCTCGCTGTTCATGGTGGCGGGCAAGCGCTACGCCGAGGTGAAGCTGGCCGCCGAGACCGGCGCGAAGATCCGCAAGTCGCTGAAGGCGTACTCGCCGTCGTACCTGCGGTTCGTCTGGGCCATCTCGGCGGCGATCACGATCATGAACTACTGCCTGTGGGCCTACGACATCCGCGCGATCGAGCAGTCCCGCTGGGGCATCATCTCGATCATCCCGATGGTGATCGCGATCCTGCGGTACGCGGTGGACGTGGACAAGGGCGTCGCGGGCGAGCCGGAAGAGGTCGCGCTCAAGGACAAGGTCCTGCTGGTCCTGGGCGCCTGCCTCGCGGGTTGCCTGTTCCTGGCGTACTACCTGTAAACCGCCGGCGGAAGTACGCGAACGCTCGACCGGGGTTTTCCCGGTCGAGCGTTCTGCTTTTCGCGGGTTGCCGCGGGGTCCTCCCGGTTGTCGCCGCAAGGACGACCTTTTCGCCCGCTCCGTTCGTAGTCTCACCGGCATGTGCGCAGTGCAGAAGGCCGGTGTCCGATCGCGGCGCAGACCGGTGCTGGCGGTGAGCGCAGCGGTGGGCTGCGCCGCGTTCCTCGGAGTTTCCTGCCTCGCGTGGTCGGCGGATTTCCCGCTCGGCTCGACCGCGGGCCACGTCGTGGTGGACGACGCGAGCGGCGAGGTCGAGTCGCAGGACAACGAGCACCTGAAGTTCCGCGCCGCGTCGGTGGTGAAGCTGCTCATCGCGCTGGACCACCTGGAACGGCTCGATCCCGACGTGCCGATCACCGAAGACGACCGGTTGCTGCTGCAGCCGATGTTGCGCTCCAGCAATGACGACGTGGCCACCGCGTTGTGGGCGGAGGGCGGCGGGGTCGAGATCATCGAACGCGCGGTGGACAAGATCGGCTTGTCGGACACCGAACCGCCGCCGGCGGGCCAGGAAACCACCTGGGGCTACACCAGGATGAGCGCTTCGGACGTC
>NZ_JAFRFW010000966.1:0-4960 GCF_017434145.1 Saccharopolyspora sp.
ACCGCAGAGAGTGGCCGGCGTGCCCGCGGTGGTCACCGACGACGTCGCCGCCGCCCGCGCCCACGCGGCGGAGGTCCTCGGCTTCTACGACGACATCCCCTCCTACCGGAAGGTCATCGCTGCTGAGGGCCTGTCGAGCGCGGCCGACCTGCTGCTCGCCGGAGACGAGGACACCGTCGCCGCCGGCCTGCGCCGCTACGTCGACGCCGGGGCCACCGAGATCATGATCAGCCATACCGAGCTGCTCGGCGAACGCGCACGCGCACGCACCTGGGCACTCGCCCGGTGTCTGTGACGGCAGTCCGGATGCGAAACCTCGGCCGGCTCGCGGTCGGGGCGGGCAACGCCGCCGTCCCGGCCGTTGCCGCGGTGCCGGTTCTGCACGACTCCCGGCCCGTCATGGCTCCGGGGAACCCCGACCGCACATGATCAACCCGAGGCGCCGAGCGGCCGATCTCGACCAGCGGCGTTGCCCCGTGCTGAACCGCTCCACCGGTTCAGCGCTGACCGCTGCTACTCGAACCCGGACTCCTGCGGCCCTGTTGAGGCCGCCCCGTCTGCGGAGCTTGACCGCGAGGCATCAGTTGCCGCCGCCGAGTCCGGGCCGTGCGGGCTCGCGCCGTTCAGCGCGGTACGCAGGTCGCGCCGCAGGTCGTGGTCGGGCTGCCCGTCGGCGGGGACGCGGTCGAGGGATCGGGCGAGTGTCTCGTGCAGCTGCTCGAAACGTGCCCGTTCGGCCGCAGCCGCGCTGGTCTGCCCGTCCAGCTGCCCGCGCAACTCCTCGATCTTGTCGTGCAGCGGGGCGAGGCTGTCCGCGTAGCCGCGGGTGGCGTCGGTCAGCTGCTGGGTCAGCGCGGCGATGCGCTCATCGGCGTGGTCCTGGCTGGCTTTGAGGCGAGCCTCGAAATCCTCGCTCTGGGCGCGGATCTGCTGGTCGTGCTCCTCGCGCAGCGCCGTGCGCAGGCTCTGCCGCGCCTGATCGAGCTGTTCCAGCGCCGAGGCGCGCTCGTCGGCGAGGGTCTGCTGGGTTTCGGTCAGCCGCTGGTTGGCGGTGTTGAGTTGTTCGAGGGCGTGCGCCCGGTCGTCGGTGGCCTTCGCTGCCTCGTCCCGGGCGCTTTCGGCGTCCTCGGTGGCTCGGGCCGCGGTCCGCTCGGCGTCCTGTTGCCCGGCACGTGCGGCTTGGGCCTGTTCGCGGGCCTGCTCGGCGTCGTCGGTGGCCTGGTCGCGTTCGGCGGTGGCGGTGCGGGCCGCTTCCAGCGCCTCGTCGCGTTCGCGTTCGGCGGTCTCACGCGCGGCGAGCGCGGCTTCGAGCTGATCGGAGGCGTGCGAGTGCAGCGCGGCGACCTCGGTGCGCACGGGATCGACCGCCGCGTTGAGCCGGTCGAGGTGCTGTTGCAGCGCTGTGAGGTCGAACGGGGTCATGGGCTGCTGTTCGCCGTAGACCTGGACCCACATCTCGCGGTGCTCGTCGAGCATCGCGCAGCTGATCGTCTTCGCGCCCCACTGGCCGTAGCGGTCCGCGTCGGCCGGGCAGTACGGGGTGGGCCGTCCGCCACGCGAGGGCAGTGGCGGTAGCGGCTCACCGCAGTAGGCGCAGTGGGCCTGCTCGCCCGCGGTCAGCTTCTGCAGCGTGGTTTCGCGGCGCTGCTCGCGGCTCGCCCGCCGCGCCGGAGCGGGCGGCTTTCGGTGCGTCCCGTCGTCCTGCTCGTCCTGGGTCGTGTCCTGGCCCGCCACGGTTCTTGTGCCCTCCCGGTAGCCCGCATGCCTGCGTGAACGATCATCGTCTAGTTCTAGTTCAAGAACTTTAACATGGTTGATCGAGTTCTAATCGATAACTGACACAGCGAAGACGTCGGACCGGAGTCATATGGATAACCAGGATTATGGATATGATCTCGTGGTGAGGTTCGGAGGCGGCCCGCCGCGGCGAGCGGGGGCCACCGCGAGGCGAGAAAGGGAGGGCCGCACAGCGATGACCCACGCCGTGGCCACGATCGAGGAGCCGGGCGGCAAGACCAGCCGGGAGCGGTTCGCCCGGGAGCGGTTCGCACAGTTCCTGCGGATCTACACCTCGTTGAACACCCGCATCGCCTACGCCACCGACCTGGGCATCCCGCTGGAATGGGTGCCCGGCTACCAACCGCCGGATCCGCAGCGCCGCCGCGGCCGGGCGCGGCGGACCGAGCCGACCGGGCTGGAATGGCTCAACTGGTGTGTGCGCAGCGGGTTCGGCTCTTTCGCCGACGTGCGGGTGCAGCACGTCGAGCAGTGGCTGGAAGAACTCGCCGACGCCGGTTACCGCGACGCCACGCGGGCGCGGATGCTCTCGGCGGTCTCGGCGTTCTACCGCAAGTACCTGCTGCGGGAGGGCTTGGCCGAGCACAACCCGGCCGCGCTGGTCGACCGCTCCAACCAGCACCTCAACCGCTCCGCAGCAACCCCGTCGACCACGGCGATGTGGTCGTTCGAGGCGTGCCGGGCGCTGCTGCACGCCGCGCACCTGCTCGCGCCCGGTCGCCGGGACGGACTTCGCGACCGGGCGATGGTCGAGGTGCTCATCGGCACCGGAGTCCGCGCGGAGGAACTGGTCGGGGTCGATCTGGACGGCTATCAGCGGCCCGCACCGGGCGGGCCTGCCGCGCTGCGGGTGCACGGCAAAGGCGGCAAAGATCGCCGGGTGGCGCTGGCCGCGCCGGTGGCCGATGCGATCGAGGATTACCTGGCGGTGCGCAGCACTCCGGCGGTGCCCGCCGTTGCCGGGCAGGTCGGCAACCGGGTCGCGCAGCCGTTGTTCGTGACCCGCACCGGAGCCCGGGTGCACGTCACGCACGTGCAGGCGGTGCTGCGGAGGTTGTGCGCGACGTTCGCGCCCGCACCGGACGCGCCTGCGCCGCGGGCGCGGTGGCTCAGGGACCTGCTGGCCACCGAGCAGGCCGCGGTGATCGCGCAGCACCTGGGTCCGTTGCGGGAGACCATCCATCCGCACTCGGCGCGGCATTCCTACGCCACGCACGCGATCACCCGCGGCGCCGAGCCTCGGCAGGTTCAGCACGACCTCGGTCATGCCGCGTTGTCGACGACCGAGGGCTATCTGCACGACGCCGAGGAGCTGGCCCAATCGGCCGCCCACGAGCTCGCCCCGGCGCTGCACCGGGGCTGGCTGGCGACCCGAAACGGATGATCAGCCGCGTCCGGGAGCGGCAGCGGTTTCGGTCACGGTGACGATTTCGTCAGCCGTGCAGCGCCAGGTAGGGCGCCACGGCCAGCAATGCCGCCACCAGCGCGTACTTGAGCCCGCGGGTCGGCACGGCGTGCGCGATCTTCCAGCCCAGCAGCACCCCGGCGAGTTCGGGGATGCCCACCAGCGCGGCCAGCGGCCAGTTGATCGCGCCGTGGGCGAGGTAGCCGACGGTGCCGACCGCGGCGATCACGATGGACTGCGCTTGCGCGGCCGCCAACGACTCCAGCACCGGCACGCCGAAGGCGATCAGCAGCGGCACGGTCAGCATCGGACCGCCGATGCCGACGATGCCCGAGGCCACGGCCACCGCGAACCCGGTGCCACCGACCAGCGCCATCGGCGGGTGCGCGGCGGTTCCGGCGGGTTCGCGGCGCTCGCGCAGCCACACCAGCACCGCCACCAGCGTCACGAACACCGCCAGCACCAGCCCGAACACCCGCTTGGACACCACCGTGTTGATCAGCACGCCCAGCGGGGTCCCGGCCAGCGCGGTCGCGCACAGGATCAGCGCGCTGCGCCGCGTCTCGGGATCGCGCAGCTGCCCGGAGCGGGTGTAGGCGGCGGTGGCCAGCGCGCCCGTGGCCACGTGCGTGACGATCGCGGTGCCTGCGACCTCGGCCGAGCTCAGCCCGGTCAGCGCGAACAGCCCGATGGTCGGCAGCACGCCGCCCGGCCCGAGGGCGGTGATCCCGACACCGCCGACCAAGCCGAACAGGCCCAGCAGCACCAGCACGGGTGTGGAAAGTCCGGCCATGACCGCGGTCGTCCTCCTGATGGGGTAGCGCGAGCGGCGCTGACCGTAACACCACCGCTGCGTCCGCAGGCCCGAGCGCGATCACTTAAACCGGCTCCGGAGACGTCCGGCGCGGCAGCGGCTAGTGCGAACCGGTCCGGCGCAGGTGCAGCAGCGGGAACGGCCTGCCCTCGCCGTCGAGTTCCGATCGGTCGATTCGCTCGAACCCTTTTGCTTCGTAGAAGTGGCGGCCGCTGTCGTTGGCCTCGTTGACATCGACATGAAGCACGTCGAATCGCCGCCCGATGTCGTCGAGCAGCCGAGTTCCGATTCCACGGCCCTGCGCCGCCGGATCGACGAACAGCATGTGAATCTCGCCGTCTTTGTGCGCGATGAACCCCAGCGGCCCGTGTCCCTGCTGGTCGGCCACGCGCAAGTCCCCCATGGCGGGCAGGTATCCGGAGACGGCCGACTCGTAGAAGTCGATGTCTTCCCCGGTCAGGAAATGATGCGTCGCTTCAACCGAACGCCGCCAGATGCCCAAGAGAACGGCGTGTTCCTCGGGTCCGGCCGACCGTACCTGCACGTCGAAATCCACTACCGCAGGATACTGACCGGCCGGGGGCCTTGTGCCCGCACAGCGAATGCTGAGCGCGAATCGCACGCGCCGGCGCGGCCGCGACGACCTCGTCCTGTTGCGCACGATCGGCGACCTCGCGCGAGCCGCGCCGCGCCGCCGGTCCTCGTCGCGACGGTTTTTGCGGAACCGGCAACGATGTTTGTCGTTCGGGACGCCGGAAGTGGACCGTGTCCTGTATGGACATCGGCGAGGAAAGGACCACGATGACCGACGCGAACGGCACTGCCGAGCACTGGGACGCGCGTTACGGCGAGCACGAGCAGTTCTGGAGCGGGAATCCGAACGCGGCCCTGGTCGAACACGTCGCGCAGCTCGTCCCGGGGCGCGCGCTCGACCTCGGCTGCGG
>NZ_JAFRFW010000967.1:0-6803 GCF_017434145.1 Saccharopolyspora sp.
ACGTCCACAGCGGCCACGGTCGCCCCCAGCTCGCCCAGCGCGTGCGCCACCGTGGCACCGATCCCGCGGGCGGCTCCGGTCACCACGGCCGTGCGGCCGCTGATGCCAGTTCGGTCCATTTCGTCCTTTCCTCCCACAACGGCGCGCGGTGCGCTGCGGCGATGCCGCGAGCCTGTATGGTTAGGCTAACCTGACCGCTGACCAAACCGGTAGGGGATGACCATCACATTTGCGACCGCCGCGCAATTTTCCCGTCGAATCGTCGGTGCGTGGCCAGCGGAAGAGGCATGACTCACTGCGGTCGCGGCTTTCGGCGAGCCGGGGCCGATTCGGGAGAAGTCCGCCCGGCGACGCACAGCGCGCGGGGAGATCCGGTGCGTTGATCCACCCGATCAAGCTATGGCGAACGACTGTTCGAGGCCGGATACTCGGGATCATGGATGAGCGAGCAGCAGAACAGCCGAACCCCGCCCAGCACCGGGAGCCCGCCCAACGTCGGGAGCCCGCCCAGCGCCGGGACCCGGGCTCGGGCCACCTGCAGTCGGACGCTTACCGAAGCGCGAGCGGCTGTCGGTTAGCGGCGCAGGGCGCGAGCGTTCCGAACCGACCGTGGCGCTCTCGGAAATCGACCGTTCCCGCGGTGCAGCGCGGTTCCATGCTTCGGCCTATCGCGGAAGCGACGTGGCTTCGCGGGGCAATGTGGCTTCGCGGGGGAATTGGGAAATCCGGCGATGTGCCGGTTTCCCAGCCGCCGCCTGTGGTGGGCGCTCCCGGCAGGAATTCCCGGGTACCGACGGGCATCGCGGGCCGCGCGCCGCCCGGTAGCGCACGGCGCGGTTTCACGCGGGTGGGACCACACCCCGCACGAAGCCGAGTTCGAGCAGGTCCTGCGGACGCAGCTTGAGCCGGTCGGCCAACTCCGGTGCCTCCTCCGGCGGCCGCTTCAGGATCGCCGCGCTCGATTCCGGGGCGATCACGGCGAAGTAGGCGTCCGCGGTGATCCAGGTGGATTCCGGCGCGGCCAGCGCGAGCGCTCCCCCGGAACCGCCCTCACCGATGACCAGCGTGGTGATCGGCACCCTGGCCTCGGCCACGGCGGTGAACAGCTCCGCGATGGCCGGGCCGACGCCGGTGCGCTCGGCCTCGGCGTCGTTGGCGGCACCGGGGGTGTCCACCAGCGTCAGCACCGGCAGGCCGAGCTGGTCGGCGAGGCGCACCAAGCGCGCGGCGGTCCGGAAACCCGCCGGGTTGTTGGCGGTGCCGTCCTGCGCGGCGTAAGCGACCGGACGCCCGTCGTGTTCGCCGATTCCGCACAACATCCCGGAGTCCGTGCCGCCGGCACGGTCTCCGCTCAACGAGAACCGGGAGGTGAAATACCGGTCGAGGTAGTCCTGCGCATGCGGCCGGTCGGCGGCGCGGGCGCGGCGAACGGCATCCCATCCGGTGCCGGGCTCGGGTCGCCGGGTGATCGGTTCCGGCAGGTCGGCGGGGGCCGGCGGGCGGACCAGGCGTTGCGGGTGCAGCAGCTCCACCAGCCGGGCCAGCACCTGCGGTAGCTCGGTGTCGTCGACGAGCCGGTCGACCTGACCGTCGGTGACCTTGCCCGCGGCGGTGAACGAAGCACTCTTCTCGTCAGGGGTGCGCACCCGGCTGCCGCCGAAGGCAACATCGGCTTCCGGGGAGGCGAGCACGATGTCGGCACCTGCGGCCAGGGACGCCCACATGCCGCCCGTCGTCGGGTTGCGCAGCACGGTGATGTGCGGGATCCGCGCCTGCCGGGTCAGCAGGCAGGCGCGGGCGATCGCCTGCAGCTGTGCGAGCGCGCGGATGCCCTCCTGCATCCGGCTGCCGCCGGATGCGACCAGGGAGATCACCGGCAGCCGCAGCTCGCGCGCCCGCTCGAAGGCGTGCACCACGCGGGCTCCAGCGGTCTCCCCGACCGAACCGCCCAGGAAACCGAACTCGAACGCGATCAACACGGCGTGCCCAGCGCCGATGCGTCCCTGTCCGCACAGCACGGATTCGTCGGTGCCGGTGCGTTCGGCCGCGCGGCATCGCTGTTCGTCGTAGCCGGGCCAGCGCAGCGGGCCGTCCGCGGTGGAAACCGCGTCCGGGTTGCTCACATCCGGCGCCATCCGCTCGTCCGGGTCCGCATCCGCAACATGATCGAACGCGGCTGCCGCGGGCTCCGGTCCGCCCGCAGCCGTGCCGGTGTGCGGGACCTCGAACTCCTCGAAGTCCGCGCACAGCGACTCGATCAGGACGCGCACGCCGTTCCCGCGCTGGTCAACCATGCAGGGCCTTCTTCATGATCTTGCCCATCTCGTTGCGTGGCAACGAGTCCACGAACCGCACCTCGCGGGGCCGCTTGTGCGGGGTGAGCAGTCGGGCGACGTGTTCGGTGAGCTCGGCGGCCGTGCCGTCGCGGTCGGTCAACTCGCCTGCGGGCACGACCCAGGCGACGATGCGCTCGCCCAGGTCCGGATCCGGTGCGGCGGCGACCGCGACCTCGGCGACCAGCGAGTGCTCCAGCAGCGCGTTCTCGATCTCGCCGGCGCCGATCTTGTAACCGCCGCTTTTGATGATGTCGGTGGCCTTGCGCCCGACAATGCGCAGGTAGCCGTCGGCCGCCCGGGTGGCGACGTCACCGGTGCGGAACCAGCCGTCCGCGAACGCCTCCGCGGTGGCGTCCGGCCGGTTGAGGTAGCCGGTGAACAGGTTGCTCCCGCGAACCAGGATCTCCCCGACCGTCTCGTCGTCGCTGACTTCGATGTCCCGGCCCGCGTCGTCGACGAGTTTGATCTCCACCCCGTCGAAGGGCAGCCCGACGTAACCGGGTCTGCGGTCACCGGATGCCCGGACCCCGGAATTCATGATCGTTTCGCTCATGCCGTAGCGCTCCACCACGCGCTGCCCGGTCGATCGCGAGATCCGCTCGTGTTCCACGGCTGGCAGCGCGGCCGATCCGGACACCAGCAGTCGCGCCCGGCCGACCGCCTTCGCCAGGTCCGGATCGCGCTCGGCGTCGTCGGCGAGCCGGTGGTACATGGTCGGCACCCCGAACAACATGGTCGCCGACCCGGCCAGTTCATCGGCCGCCGCCTGCGGGGAGAACTTGCCGAGGTGGTGCACGGTGCCGCCGAGCCGCAGCGGTCCCAGCGTGCCGAGGATCAAGCCGTGCACGTGGAACAGCGGCAGCGCGTGCACCAGCACGTCTTCGGCGGTCCACTCCCACGCGTCGGCCAGCGCGTCCAGGTTCGCCCGGATGGCGCGGCGCGGAAGCACCACGCCCTTCGGCGGTCCGGTGGTGCCGGACGTGTAGACGACGAGCGCGGGCGATTCCTCGTCCGGTTCGGGCGGGAGCGCTCCGCTGCCCGGTGCCAGGTCGACCTCGTGCACCGGGATCTGCCGCAGCGCCTCGGGCGGTTGGAACCCGGGCGCCGCCAGCAGCAATCCCGGCTCGCTGTCGCCGACGATGTGCTCGAGTTCCCGCTCGCCCACCTTCGGGTTGACCGGCACCACCGCTGCCCCGGCGGCCAGCGCGCCTGCCACGGCCACGCAGGTCTCCAGTTCGGCGGTCGCCCACACCGCGACCCGTTCGGCGGGCCCCACCCGCTCGGCGATGCCGCTCGCGGCCGCGGCCAGCTCCCGGTAGGTCAGCGCGCGGTCACCGAACCGCAACGCCTCCTCGTCGTCCGGGCGCCGCAGCTTCGGGAACAACTCCGTTGCGCGATCCATGGCGTACCTCCGAGCTCCGTTGCAATTTCACCCCAGACCGGGGACGACGAAAATGAGCCAGGCCACTGCCGGGCCCGCGGCGGCGACCGCTGCGCCGTAAACCAGCAGGCGCCGGAAGAACACTTCCCGATCGACGCCCTTCGCGTTGGCCAGCACGATCGCCCCGTTCGTGGAGAAGGGGCTGACGTCGACGAGCGTGGCGCTGACGGCCAGCGCGGTGACCATGCCGACCGCTCCGATCGCCCCGGTCTCCAGGAACGGCACGGCCAGCGAGATCAAGGCACCCATCAGTCCGACCGAACTGGCGAACGCCGAGACGATGCCGCCGATGTAGCACAGCAGCACCGCGGCCAGCAGCGGCAATCCGACCCCGGCCACGGCGTGGCCCACGTAGTCGATCGTGCCCATTTCCTTGAGCACGCCGACGTAGGTCAGCACACCGCAGATCAGCAGCACCGTGGGCCAGGTGACCTCCGCGGGAGCGTTCGCGGCCGCCTTCGGCGACATCACGGTCAGCACCACGGCCACGGTCATCGCCACCAGGCCGGCGTCCAGCTCGAACACCAGCGTGCACACCACGAGCGAGACCAGCCCGAGCAGCGTCAGCACCCGGTCTCTGGTGAGCCGCATGACCTCGGCCGATTCCTCCTGATCGGGTGCGACCGGCCGGCTGCGCGCCAGCCGCATGCCGCCGAGCACCACGAAGACCACGGCCGCGATCAGCAGGTTCGCCGCGAAGCTGCCGAGGAACAGCACCAGCGGACTACCGGGCAGCTTGTTGTCGGCGACCACGCCGTTGACGATCACGCCGTACACGCTGATCGGCGAGAACCCGCCTGCCTGCGCTCCGTGCACGACCATCGCGCCCATCAGCAGCGGGTTGATGCCGTGCCGGGCGGCGAGGTTCAGCGCGATGGGCGCGACGATGGCGCACGCGGCCGGGCTGACCGCGCCGATCGCGGTGAGCACCGCACCGACACCGAACATCACCCAGGGAATGACCGCGAGCCGTCCGCCGACCAGCCGCACCGCCCAGTGCACCAGCCAGTCCGTGGTGCCGTTGGCCCGGGCGATCGCGAACAGGTAGGTCACGCCGACGAGCACCACGAAGATGTCGCCGGGGAAGCCGGCGAAGATGTCGTCGTCGGAGAGCCCGCCGGCGAGCTTGCCGACGGCGAACGCGGCGGCGAACGCCAGCACCCCCATGTTCACCGACATCGTCGTGGCCAACGCGAAGCAGGCCACCAGCGCGAAGATCGAGATCAACTCGGGCGACACCGTTGTCTCCCCTCGTCATCCCCGCGACCGCGAGGCCGCGGGGACATTGGTTCACTGGATGGACCACTTTGCGCCTCGGCCCGAACACCGTCAAGACTGAATTGGTCGACTGGACGAACCTCTGACCGAGATCTCCGGTGCTAATCTGGGCGCTGTCGATCCGTCCGCTGGAGGCCGAAGGTGTCCGACGCGCTGCGCCCGCTGACCCGGCCGAAGCTCTACGAGCAGGTCGTGGTGCGGTTGCGCGAGCACGTCGCCGCTTCCGGGCTGGACGTCGGCGACCGCCTCCCGCCGGAACGGGAGCTGGCCGACCGGCTAGGGGTGAGCCGCGCCTCGGTGCGCCAGGCGATCGTCGTCCTGGAAGTCCAGGGCCTCGTCGAGGTGCGCCACGGCGGCGGCACCTACCTGCGCGAGCGCGTGCTGGACAGCGAGCCGGTGGAGGAGCTGGTGGCGCGGCGCCGCAGGTTGCCGGACGTGCTCGACGCCCGGGAGGCGCTGGAGACGAAGCTTGCCGAACTCGCCGCCGAACGCCGCACCGAGCAGGACCTGACCGAGATCGACGCGGCGCTGGCCGACATGCGCGGCCAGGTGGAAGCCGGCGACCTCGGCGGCGACGGGGACCGCCGGTTCCACGCCGCGATCACCGCGGCCGCGCACAGCACGATGCTCGCGGACTTCATGCGCACGATCGCCGACGAGATCGCCGAGAGCCGCCAGGAGTCGCTGCGCCAGCCCAACCGCCCGCCGCAGTCGCTGCGCCAGCACGAGCGCATCGCCGAAGCGATCCGCGCGGGCAACGCCCGCACCGCGGTCACCGCGATGCGCCGCCACCTGCGCACCGTCAGCCGCGTCCGGTTGCTCAGCTGGGATCCGGACGCGGACTGAAACCGCGGCGAATCCCCCATCGCGGACACCCTCCGCCGAGCCTGGCCTGCCGCGATGGCACCGGGAACGGTGCGGTTAGGCTTCGTCTCGCCGTCCCGACCGCAGTGGAGCAATCCTTGATCCCCGCCCGCCCCCGGCCCGCAGGCCCCCGATGATCGGCTGGCTGCTGGCCACGGCGGGCACCGCCCTGCTGGGCAGCGTTTTCCCGCTGGCCAACATCGAGCTCTACCTGGTCGGTGTGCTCAGCACCGTCGAAGGCTTGAACTGGTGGGCGCTGGGCCTGGCCGCGGCGGTCGGGCAGATGCTGGGCAAGACGCTGTTCTTCTTGGCCGGTCGCGGCGGCTTCTCGCTCGGCAGGCGCCTCGGCAGGATGACCGAGGCCCGCGAGGGCGGCCGCTGGGCCGCTCTGCTGGAGAAGTTCCACTCCCGCACCGAGCAACACCCGTGGTGGGGGCTGGGCGTCCTGTTCGTCAGCGCGGTGCTGAGCTTTCCGCCGTTCACCGTGCTGTGCTTCCTGTCCGGCGCCGCCGGCCTGCCCCTGCTCGGTTTCCTCGCGGTGAGCCTCACCGGCCGCGCGATCCACTTCCTGATCGTCGCAGGCGCCCCCGAAGTGGTGCACCAGCTGCCGTTCTTCGGCTGAGCGCATAACGACCTCCGGGCGAGGGCACCCGCTGAGGGCAGGTTCCGGCCACCCGGAGGTAGGTAATGGCTTCCCACCACGGCGACAAGCAGGAGCAGCTCGACGGCGTCCGCAAGGACGTCGAAGACACCTACTTGACCACCCAGCAAGGCGTGCGAGTCGACCACACCGACGATTCGCTGACCGTCGGCGAGCGCGGTCCGACGTTGCTGGAGGACTTCCACGCGCGCGAGAAGATCACCCACTTCGACCACGAACGCAT
>NZ_JAFRFW010000968.1:0-4714 GCF_017434145.1 Saccharopolyspora sp.
ACTGAGGGTCCGGCCGATTCCGGAGCGGGTCGCGGCACACCGGGACAGCACGACGGCGGCGCCGACGGCGGAGCCGACTCGGGTGCCGAAGGACCCGCCGACTCCGGAACGGGACGCGGCACCCCCGGACAACACGACGGCGGCGCCGACGGCGGAGCCGACAGCGGTGCCCGCTGAGCTCAGCGAACCAGCGCAAGGCGCCGCCGCTCCCCCGGACGCGCTGTCCCGAGTCGTCGGACCGGACGTGGCCGAGTTCAGCCATCGGCACTGGGGTCGCGCACCGCTGCTCGTGCGCGGCGCCGATCCGGACGCCTTCCGCGATGTGCTCGACCTCGACGGTGTCGACGAGCTGCTCTCCCGCCGCGGGCTGCGCACGCCGTTCCTGCGGCTCGCGCGGGAAGGCGCGGTCGTCGACTCGAGCTGGTTCACCGGCCCCGGCGGGGTCGGCGCGGAGATCGGCGACCAGGTGCACGACGACAAGGTCGCCGCGCTCTTCGGCGAGGGGACCACGGTGGTACTTCAGGCGCTGCACCGCTGTTGGTCCGGGGTCATCGACTTCACCACGACGCTCGCCGAAGAGCTCGGCCATCCCGTGCAGGCCAACGCCTACGTGACACCGCCGACCTCGCACGGGTTCTCCGCCCACTACGACGTGCACGACGTGTTCGTGCTCCAGCTCGCCGGGAGCAAGCACTGGACAGTGCACGCTCCCGTGCACGGCGACCCGTTGCGCGATCAGCCCTGGAACGACCACGCCAGTGCCGTGGCCGAGCGCGCTCGCGAGGACGCCGAGATCGACACCGTGCTTCAGCCGGGCGACGCGATGTACCTGCCGCGGGGCTGGTTGCACGCCGCGACCGCGCTCAGCGACGTCTCGGCGCACCTGACGGTGGGCGTGCACGTGATCACCAGGTTCGCGCTGGTGGAGGCGCTGACCGCGCGTTGCGCGCAGGATCCGGAGCTGCGCGCGTCGCTGCCGCTGGGCATCGATGTGGCGGATCCGGAACAACTCGCCCCGCATCTCGACGCCGTGCGCACGGCGTTGGCCGGTGCGCTGCAGGACGTGTCCGCCGAAGACGCCGCCCGCCACGTGCGCGGCAAGGTCTGGTCGGGTGGCCGCCCCGAGCCGATCCGGCCGGTGGCGGGTGCCGCTTTCGCCGACGGCTTGGCGGCCGGTGACGCCGTCCGACGCCGCACCGGCCTGCACCACCGGTTGCTCGAAGGCCACGACCACGTCGTGCTGGAGCTGCCGGACCGGCAGATCTCGCTGCCCGCGGCCACCGCCGCGCCGCTGCGCGCGCTGCTGACCGGCGGCACGTTGCGCGTGGGAGACCTGCCCGAAGCCGACGAAGCCGACCAGTTGGTACTGGTGCGCCGACTGCTGCGGGAAGGCGTGCTCGTACCGGCGTCCATGACGTGACGGAGTCGCTAGCACCGACGTGGCCGCGCTGCTCCTTCGTGGCCGAGGCGGCGGGCGACCCGCTGGAGGGATCCGCGCCGCCCGCGCAGCGATGGTTCCTGGTCGAGCATCCCGGCCCGTGGGGACGCGACGCGCTGACCGGGTCCGGCATCCATCCCGGTGCCGTGACCGCTCTTTCCGAGTGGGCGGCCACCTGGAACGCGCGGCTGGTCCTCGTGCGCAAACCGGGACGCGAAGAACGGAACAGGCCCAGGCGCCGCTGGTTCCGAGTGGACTCCCGCCCGGGCCACGAGTCGATCCGCACCGGCGAATTCACCGCGGACGCGGAACTGCCCGCCGCCGTCGGATCACCCGGTGAGCCCCTGGACGGCCCGCTGACGCTGGTCTGCACCCACGGCAGGCACGACACGTGCTGCGCGGTGCGCGGGCGTCCGGTGGCGGCCGCGCTCGCCGCGGCCGAGCCGGAGAGCACCTGGGAGTGCAGCCACGTCGGCGGCTGCCGGTTCGCGCCCGCAACGGTCCTGCTACCGCACGGCTACCTCCTCGGCAGCGTTCCGGTTCCGGACGCGCTCGCGGCCGTGCAGGACTACGGCGCCGGGACGCTCGACCCGCGCTGGGTACGCGGCCGCTCCTCGCTGTCCCCTGCGGCTCAGGCCGCGCAGCACCACGCGCGGGCGGCCACCGGAACCACCGGCGTCGACACCCTGCGCCTGGTCAGCGCCGAACCCGACGGGGAAACCGGCTGGCGGGTGCGCCTCGCCGAACCCGACTGCACGGTGCTGCTGCACGAGCGCTGGCTCGACACCGGACGGCCGCTGACCTGCGCGGCGACCGCTCCGGGCCGGATGCGCGTGTTCGACCTCGTCCGACTGCTCCGCTGACCGACCGCCGGTCGGGGCGACGCAGCACTCGGATCGAGACTCCGACACCTGCCAGCGGCGAACCGCCTCGCTCACCGGGCTTCTCGTTCGCCCGGCAAGCCCGCATCATCGAGCCGGCTCACCCCTCGACCCGACTAGGAGATTCGCGTGCCCGTCGACGACTTCCCCCGCTATCCGCTGCTTTTCGGCCCCAGCCCGGTGCATCCGCTGGAACGGCTGACCGCGCACCTGGGCGGGGCGAAGATCTGGGCCAAGCGCGAGGACTGCAACTCCGGTCTGGCCTACGGCGGCAACAAGACCCGCAAGCTCGAGTACATCGTCCCGGACGTGCTGGCCTCCGGCGCCGACACGCTCGTCTCGATCGGCGGGTACCAGTCGAACCACACCCGGCAGGTCGCCGCGGTCGCGGCGAAGCTCGGCCTCAAAGCGCGCCTCGTGCAGGAGAACTGGGTCGACTGGCCCGACGCGGTCAACGACAAGGTCGGCAACATCCTCCTGTCGCGGCTCATGGGAGCCGACGTGCGACTGGACCCGGCGGGGTTCGACATCGGCATCCGCGACTCCTGGGAGCGCGCGATGGAAGAAGTCCGCGCTGCGGGCGGAATCCCCTACGGAATTCCGGCCGGCGCCTCGGAGCACCCGCTGGGCGGGCTCGGGTTCGCGAACTGGGCGCGCGAGGTCGCCAGCCAGGAGGCCGAACTCGGCGTCCACTTCGACACGATCGTCGTGTGCACCGTGACCGGGTCCACGCACGCAGGCATGATCGCCGGGTTCGCCGAGCAGGACGGGCCGCGTCGAGTCATCGGGATCGACGCATCGGCCACGCCGGCCAGCGCACGGGACCAGGTCGACCGGATCGCCCGCAACACCGCCGAGCTCAGCGGGCTCGAGCGCGAACTCCGGGACGACGAGATCACCGTGCTCGAAGGCTGGGCGGGCGATCGCTACGGCATCCCGGTGCGATCCACCCTCGACGCGATCCGAACGTCCGCCGAACTGGAAGGCATGATCATCGATCCGGTCTACGAGGGGAAGTCGATGGCCGGTCTGATCGACCTCGTGCGCTCGGGCGAGATCGGAGCCGATTCCAACGTCCTCTACGCCCATCTCGGCGGTCAGCCTGCCTTGAACGCCTACGCCGGCGCCTTCTGAGGTTCCTGGCCTTCGCCGGCGCTGGGCACCTCGCCCGGCGTTGACAGCGGCGCGCGCAGCGCTGCATAGTGCCACCTCCAGTACCCGTTACTTCCAGTAACACGCGGAGCCGGTCACCCGTCGCACCGCCGAACCGGCCGAACGAGCAACGCCCCGCCGAGCCGCACCGCGAGGAGGTCTTGCGATGACGCACGACGAGCACCCACCGGAGTCCGATGTGGACGATCCGGAGCGCGTTGCGCTGCAGGCGCGGAACGTGCGGTTCGACTGGTCCGAGCTGCCGATGCACTGGATCCCGGACGAGCCGTTCGCCACCCACGTGATCAACGTGCTGCACCTGCTGCTGCCCGAGGGCGAGGACTGGTTCGTCGAGGTCTTCAAGCAGGCGCTGCCGATGATCAAGGACGACCGGCTGCGCGAGGACGTGCAGGGGTTCGTCGGCCAGGAGGCCGTGCACGCCATGTCGCACCAAGGCGTGCTGGACCACTTCAACGCCCACGACCTGGACACCGAGCCATACGTGCGCCAGATCGCCTGGATGTTCCGCAAACTCCTCGGCGACCGCGGCCACACCGGCGCGCGCGCCGAGGATTGGGTGGTGGAACGGGTCGGCCTCATCGCGGGCATCGAGCACATCACCGCGTTCCTCGGCCAATGGGTGCTCGACGCGGAAGCGCTCGACCGCGCGCAGGCCGACCCGACCATGCTGGACCTGCTGCGCTGGCACGGCGCGGAGGAGGTCGAGCACCGCTCGGTCGCGTTCGACCTGTTCATGCACCTGGACGGCCGGTATTCCAAGCGGGTGCGGTTCTTCCTGCTCGCCCTGCCGCTGTTCTTCACGCTGTGGGCGCGCGGGGCGAAGTTCCTGATCGCGAACGATCCGAAGCTGCGCGGGCGGTCGAAGCCGCGGTGGCGGGACTACTTCCGCAGCGCCCGGCTGGGCCTGCTGCCCGGGCCGCGCGAGACCGCCCGGTTGATGGCGCCGTACTTCCGGCCTTCGTTCCACCCGTCGCAGCACGGCTCGACGACCAGGGCGGTGTCCTACCTGGCCAGGTCACCGGCCGCGCAGGCCGCGGAGAACCCGGCCGCACCGGCCTCCGACCACTGAGCGCCGCGATGTTCACGCCACCACCGGACGTGCACGGACGGGACCGGCCGGACCGGTTCATGCGCGGCCTTGCCGCGCTGATGTCGGTCTACAGCAAGCTGATCGCCTTCGACCGGCCGCGACCGCCGGTGCGGGCGGTGGACCGCGACCTGC
>NZ_JAFRFW010000969.1:0-16500 GCF_017434145.1 Saccharopolyspora sp.
AGTACGACGCGCGGTTCGCCGACCGGCTCGCCGTCGCCACCGCGGCCGCCGCGGGCGCCGAGCCGCTGGCGCAGCCGTCCCGGATCACCGAGTGCAAGGGCTGCCCCTGGTGGCCCACCTGCGAAACCGAGCTGCGCGAGCGGCGCGACGTGAGCCTCGTCGTGCGCGGCGAAGAAGCGACGGCGATGCGGGATGCCGGGGTCGGCACCGTCGACGAGCTCGCCGCGCTGCCCGCGGAACGGCTGCCGGAGGTGCAGCTGTCGCCGGGCCGCGGCGCCGACGCGGTGCTGTTGGCCAAGGCGTGGCTGCGGGAGCTGCCGCTGGTGCGCCGGGTGCGGCGGCTGGCGGTGCCGCGCGCCGACATCGAGGTCGACGTGGACATGGAGAGCTACGCCGACTCCGGCGCCTACATGTGGGGCTGCTGGTTGTCCGGCACGGACGTCGGCGAAGAACCGGGCTACCGCGCGTTCGTGACCTGGGATCCGCTGCCGTCCGACGACGAGGCGCGGTCCTTCGCCGAGTTCTGGACCTGGTTCACCGAGCTGCGCGCGAAGGCGCACGCGCGAGGGCTCACGTTCCGCGCGTACTGCTACAACGAGCTGGCCGAGAACCGGTGGATGCTGTCCTCGGCGGAACGGTTCGCAGGCAAGCCCGGTATTCCCGAGGTGGCCCGGGTCCGCGAGTTCATCGGCTCGGACGAGTGGGTCGACCTGTTCGCGGCGGTCCGCGACCAGTTCCTGTGCCCGCACGGCAAGGGGTTGAAGGTGATCGCGCCGAGCGCCGGGTTCCACTGGCGCGACGACGAGGCCGGCGGCGAGAACTCGATGCGCTGGTATCGCGACGCGGTGGGCCTGGACGGCTACGCACCGGTGCTGTCGCAGCGCCGTCGCCTGCTGGAGTACAACGAGGACGACGTGCGGGCCACGTGGACGATCCGGCGCTGGATGACCTCCACCGCCGCGGAGCAGGTCCCGTACGCCGAGGATCTGTGAGCTGGTTCGTCAGTGCCCGTCTCGGAACCTGCGTTCGGCACTGCCGAGCGACGACCTGGGCAAAACGAGTTGCTCAGGGCACGATCACGGCGCGGCCGGTGATCTCCCCGCGGTGCAGCCGCTCGTACGCCAGCGGCGCCTCGTCGATGCCGTAGGTCTCGGTGTGCACGGTCAGCGCGCCGGAACGCGCCATTTCCAGCACCTCGATCAGCTCGTCGCGGGCGCCCCAGTACGGCGCGGCGACCGACACCTCGAACGGCGGCGAACCGAACCCCACCTGCAGCCGCCCGCCTGCGACGCCGACGATCGTGACGTCGCCTTCCACTGCGACGCAGCGGCTGGCGATCTGCACGGTGGGTTCGGCACCGACGAAGTCGAGGACGACCTCGGCGCCGAGTCCACCGGTCAGCTCCAGCACCTTCGCCGGTGCCGACTCGTCCGAGCGCAATGCGTGGTGCGCGCCGACCTCGCTCGCTAGCTGCAACGCGCTGTCCGCGACGTCCAGTGCGATGACCTGCGCCGGAGTCATCTCGCGCAGCATCTGCACGCCCAGGTGCCCCAGGCCGCCGGTGCCGATGACGACCGCGGTGCTGCCCGCGACCAGCTTCGGCAGCGAGCGCTTGATCGCGTGGTACGGGGTGAGCCCTGCGTCGGTCAGCGGCGCCGCAGCCACCGGGTCCAACCCGCGCAGCGGCACGACGTGCCGCGGGTCGTCGACGAGCATGTACTCGGCCATCGCCCCGGGCGAACCGAGGCCCGGCGGCATGATGCCGAGGTCGGCGGCCCGCGGGCAGTAGTTCTCCTTGCCCGCGGCGCACTTGTGGCACGCCCCGCAGCCCCACGGGCCGTACACCGCGACCTGGTCGCCCTCGGACAACGTGCGGACCCCGGGCCCGAGCGCGGCGATCTCGCCGACGCCTTCGTGGCCCAGCGTCAGCGGCATCGGGTACGGGAGGTCTTCCGCCGGCCAGCTCATCACCGTGATGTCCGAGTGGCACATGCCCGCGGCGAGCACGCGCAGCAGCACCTGCCCGGGGCCCGGCTGCGGGATCGGAATCTCGACCACCTGCGGCTTTCCGCCGACTTCGGTGTACTGGACGGCATTCATCGAGCTCATCGCCGAGTCCCTTCAGCGCCGTGACCGCTTTGGCGATCATTTTGGCGCCATTCGCAGCCCTCCGTCCATGCGCACGACCTCGCCGTTGAGGTAGTCGTGCTCGATGATGTTCGTCGCCAGCAGCGCGTAGTCGCCGGGCACGGCCAGCCGCTTCGGGAACGGCACGCCTTCGGCGAGCCCGCTGCGGTACTCCTCGCTGACCGTGGCCAGCATCGGGGTGTCCACGATGCCGGGGGCGATGGTCATCACCCGGATCCCGGAGGAGGCGAGGTCCCGCGCGGCGGGCAGCGTCAGGCTGGCCACTCCGCCCTTGGACGCTGCGTAGGCGGCTTGGCCGATCTGGCCGTCGTAGGCGGCGACGGAGGCGGTGTTCACCACCACCCCGCGCTGACCTTCCTGGTCAGCTTCGGTGGCGCGGATCGCCGGCGCGGCCAGCCGCAGCACGTTGAACGTGCCGAGCAGGATGACCTCGAGAACCTTGCGGAACATGTCCAGGTCGTGCGGCCCCTGCTTGCCGCTGATCCGCGCGGACGGCCCGATGCCCGCGCAGTTGACCACGATCCGCAGCGGCACGCTCGCACCGGCGGCCTGCTCGACCGCGGTCTGCACCTGCTCGGGGTCGGAGACGTCCGCGTCGCTGTAGGTCACGCCGTCCACGAGCGGCGCCTTGCCCACGGTGTCCGGCAGGTCGATGCCGAACACGCGCGCTCCCCGCTCGGCGAGCGCCCGCGCCGTCGCCGCCCCGAGCCCCGATGCCGCGCCGGTCACGATCGCCGCGGTACCGCTGATCTGCATGGGAATCCTCCTAGTCGATCGGTGCGCACCGAACGGTACTGCGAGCCTGCTTTCCAGTACTGGTCGCCTTGGGTCGACCCCACCTCGGATAGTTCCGCAAAGTTGCCATTTCTGCGGGCAGATCCCTGCTAGCGTTCCGCCCGAAGTCGACCAGTCTTGCGGAGGGATGCACCCGGCTATGGGGATGTTCGATTGGCTCACCGGCACGAAGCGACCGGGGACCGGCGTGCAACCGCGTCCCGTGCACGAGGTGCACGAGGCGCTGCTGACGGTGAACGATCCGGCCGCGCCGTACCTGGTCCGGGACGGCTCGGCGGAGTCGGTCGACCTGGTAGCGGAGTGGCGCATCGTTGATGCCGACTGGTACACGTTTTTCGCTAAAGTCGGCCTCACCAGGACGTTCAAGGTGCTGATGCGATACGACCCGCAGCAGTGCGAAGTCCGCTCGGTCGATGAGGAATGGCAGGTCGAGTGGAAATCCGGCGTGCCGGAGCTGTCCCGCTCTGTGGAGAAGCATCGTGGGCAGAAGCGTGAGGTTTCGTTCCAGAAAACGTTCGCCTTCAATAAGAAAGGCGAATATGACAAGGTCGTGGACTACAAGTTTTCCACGGGTGAGCTGAAGAACCCATTGCAGGACGCAGTGATCGGGTGCGGCTGGACCTGGCGTGCGGTCAGCTTTGGAAAGCTCTGAGGATCGACGGGCCCGAAAAGCTCCGCGTTGGTTCCGAAGCAACACGATGGTCAGCGGTAGCGGTAGTCCGCGTCGGGATACTCACGAGCTGCGGGGTCGTTCCCCGGGGGAAGGTTAGGCGTATCCGGAATCGGTCAATTTGAACGGGGTCCGGGTATGCTCTGAAAGAAGAGGATTTGCGCATGGGGGAAGGCTTCGATGTGGGTCCCGAAGAATTGCGGAAGCTGGCGTCGAACATATCCGAAGTGGTAAGCGGAGCCGATGCTGAAGTATTCGCGCGGATCGGCCGCGACGGAATGGATTTCGGGCACGGCGCGCTGAGCGCGGCTTTCCGCGACTTTTGCTCGGGTCTGGAGTCCTCGGTGAACGTGCTGAAACAGACCGCGGAATCGGCGGGCGATTCGCTGCGCGAATCCGCGCGGACTTACGAGGTCGGCGACGACGCGGCACGGCAGTCAATCCAGCAATCCGATGGGGGCGTCTGATGGCGGCGGAACTGGGGCAGACCACCGATCCGAAGGCGCTCGTGCCGGGCGAACCGGACGCGATCGATGGGAAGGCCCGCGAACTGCGCGTCGAGGGACACAAGCTGTCCGGCATCGGCGATGAGTTGAAGCGGGTCGATGTCGGCAGCTGGAAGGGCGAGGCCAGCGAAGGGTTCACGACTGCTTTCAGCAAGGAACCGCCGAAATGGCTCAAGAGCAGCGATGCGGTCGAAGACGCTTGCCGTGCCTTGATCGAGTACGCGCGCACGTTGCGCTGGGCACAATCTCAGGCGGCTCAAGCTGTTGAACTCTGGGAACAGGGCGAAGTGGCGACAGGGCAAGCCACCGCAGCGCACCAGGCGGCGATGGAACGCGCTAACGCGAACGAAGCGGCGGGTGGCCCGTCGAGCGTTCTGGGTGCCTCCTCGGACCCGGGAGAGAAGCTGCGGCAAGAAGCGCGTGAACAGCTCGACCGGGCTCGCAACCAGGTCGACGAGGTGGGGATGCGTACCGCTGGCGCCGTCGGCGGTCGGCCGGGTGCAGGACAAGGCGCGCTCGGTGCGCTTGTCGATGCTGTGACCAGCACATGGAAAACGGACGGCAAGGCCGGGGTCAGCGGGCCGGGCGCCGGGGTCGCAGCCTCCGGAGCAGGACCGAAAGGCCAGCTGGGGCAGATTCGTGCCTATGCCGAACTCGCCAAGGCCAGTGCCGAGGGGTCGGTGAGCAACGACCTGTTCAAACTCAGCGGCAAGGCAGAAGCGGGCGTGCTAGCCGAAGCCACAGCGTCCGCGTCCTTCAGCAAAGACGGCGTCGCGGGAACCGCCGAAGCGATGCTCGGGGCGAAAGCTAGTGCGGAGACCAAGGCCGAGGCTGGTCCGCTGGCGGTCGGCGGCAAGGCCGAAGGGATGGCAGGTGCACGCGCCGGCGCCAGCACGACGCTGGGCAAGGGCGGGCTTTCCGCGGAGGCCGACGCGTTCGCAGGCGCGAAGGGTAGCGTCGAAGGAAGCGCCGATGTCGGCGGTATCGGTGTGACCGGCAATGCCGAGGGATGGGCCGGTGCCGGCGCCGAAGCCGGAGTTGATTTCGGCATGAACGAGGACGGGGAATTCGAGATCGGCGCAAACGCAGGGTTGGCCCCGGGGCTCGGCGGCAAACTGGGGTTCGAAGTCACCGTCGACCCGGCCAAGGTCACCAAAACCGCTGGCGATGCCGCCGGTGCCGTCGGCGATTTCGTCGGACTCTCCTGACCGCCACAGCGCATGGCCGCCCCGCCTGTACCACCGAATGGAGTTCGAAATGGTCACGTCGATGCCGGTGCCGCTCAACTTCCGGCTGCCGGACGGTTGGACGCCTGCCCGCCCGGACGACGTCGGCGCCCCGGGCGCCGCCTTCGTCGCACTGCGCACGGCCTCGCAAGGTCCCGGCTTCACCACCAACATCACGATCGACGGCGGACATCGTTCGGATGAAGTGGAGCTGCCGACGATTGCCGACGAGTCGGTGCAGCAGCTGGCGGACGCCGGCTCCCAGGTTTCCGTGCTGAAGCGGACCGAAGTGGGGGATGCGGAATCCCCCGGGCTCACCCAGTTGCTGAAGATCGTCACGATGACCGGTGACGAGGTGCAGGACTTGACGCAATGCCAGGTTTACTTGGAAATGCCTGATGTGCACCAGCCGCAGCATCGCGCTGTGGTGCGGCTGGTGCTCACTGCCCCGGCCGAGGAGATCGACGGGTTGCTGCCACAGTTCCAGCTGTTCGTGGACTCGGTGCGGTCGAAGAACTGATCGGTCGCCTGCTGCACCGGGATTCGGTGCTGGGGGGTGTTGAACGGCCGGATACCGGGTTGCCACCGTGCGGGCAGCAGTGCGTGAACAGTTTTCAAAAGGGCTTCCCGGTGCGTCGAACTGTGCCACGATCCGATCGGATCAGCTTTCCGGCCTGGGGTTTCCCGGCCGGGCCGCGTGCTGGGAGGTCGGTGCACCGTGTTCGCTCGCCGGATCGTGGTCGTCGGAACCGGTTACGTCGGGTTGACCACCGGGGCGTGTCTGGCGTCGCTGGGGCATCGGGTGGTGTGCAGCGATGTGGACGCGGCGAAGGTGGCGCGCTTGTCCCGCGGTGAGGTGGGGATCCTCGAACCCGGGCTCGCCGAGCTGGTCGCCGAGGGGATCGCGGCGGGGCGGCTGGAGTTCGCGGTCGGTTCGGCCGGTGCGGTCGCCGATGCCGAGGTGGTGTTCCTGTGCGTGCCGACTCCGATGGGGGCCGACGGCGCGGCGGATCTGGCGGCGGTGGAGTCGGTCGTGTCCGAGGTCGCCTGCGCGCTGCCTTCCGGGTGCGTGCTGGTGTGCAAGTCGACCGTGCCGGTCGGTACCTCGGCGCGGGTGGCCGAGCTGGTCGGGCGACCGGACGTGCCGACCGTGTCCAACCCGGAGTTCCTGCGCGAAGGTTCCGCGGTGCACGACTTCCTCAACCCCGACCGGATCGTCGTCGGATCCGACTCGCAGGACGCCGCCGAGCGGGTCGCCGCGCTCTACGCGCGCCTCGGCGCGCCGACCGTGCTGACCGACGCCGCCAGCGCCGAACTGGTCAAGTACGCGGCGAACTGCTTCCTGGCCACCAAGTTGTCCTACGTGAACGCGGTGGCCGAGCTGTGCGAGCGGCTCGGCGCGAACATCTCCGACGTCACCGAGGGCATGGGCTACGACCGGCGGATCGGGCAGTCCTTCCTGCAGCCCGGGCCGGGCTGGGGCGGCTCGTGCCTGCCGAAGGACACCGCGGCGATGATGCGGGTCGCCTCGTCGGTGGGATTCGAGTTCGAACTGCTCGGTGCGGCGATCGACTCGAACGCGCGGCAGCGCGAGCGCGTGGTGGACAAGGTCGCCGACGCGTGCGGGGAAGGCTTGCGGCGCTCGCTGGAGGGGGTGCGGCTGGGCCTGCTCGGGCTCACGTTCAAGGCGGGCACCGACGACCTGCGGGATTCTCCGGCGCTGGCGGTCGCGGAGCTGCTGGCCGCGCGGGGTGCGGAGCTGGTGGCCTGCGACCCGGGGTTGTGCGGTGACGAGCCGGGCCTGCAGGGCGTGGTTTCGCTGGTCGACGACCCGTACGAGGCGGCGAAGGGATCGGCGGGGCTCGTGGTGCTGACCGAGTGGCCGCAATTCCGGGCGCTGGAGTGGCCGCGCGTGGCCGGGCTGCTGGCCGGGCCGGTCGTGGTGGACACCCGCAACCACCTCGACCCGGACATGCTGCGCCGCGCGGGAATCACCTGCCACGGCGCCGGACGGGTCGCCGTGGGTTGAGTCCGCTGAGCACTGCTCTGTTGATCGGCCCGGGCGCCGTCGGAGGGCGCCCGCGATCAGCTCGCAACCTGTGGACGGTGCCGTTCCAGACGCCTCCGGACGCTTTCGCGGGAACGGGCGGTGGACGGCTCGGCGAAGCGAACGTGAACGGTTGACGAGTCGTCCTTCAGCTTTCCGCACTGTGCGGCTTCGCCAGCGGAAACATGCCGTCCACAAGTTGTGGACAAATCCCGTTTCCACAGGTCCGGCCTGTGGATGAACGGGGTTGTGGGCCGGGTTGTGCACAGCTGTGGATCGAGTTGTCCACAAGTGTGCACAACTGCGATCCGCGCCGCGCCGGCGAGCACCGCAGGCTCACGCCCCGAGCCGGTAGCCCATCCCGCGCACCGTCCGAATCCGGTCGCTGCCGATCTTGCGGCGCAGCGCGCGCACGTAGACGTCCACGACGTTGGAACCGGGATCGAAGTCGTAACCCCACACGTGCGAGAGGATCTGCTCCCGGGACAGCACCTGCCCGGAATGCCGCAAGAACAGCTCCAGCATCGCGAACTCCCGCGCCGTGAGGTCCACCGTCGAATCCGGCAGCTGCACCCGGCGGGTCCGCAGGTCCAGCGACAGCTCCCCCTCGCGCAGCACCGTCACGTCCGGCGTGCGCTCCGCCGAGCGCAGCCGCAGCCGCACCCGCGCCAGCAGCTCCTCGAACCGGAACGGCTTGGTCATGTAGTCGTCCGCGCCGCCTTCCAGCCCGGCGACCGTGTCGCTGACCGAGTCCCGCGCCGTCAGGATGATCACCGGGATGCTCACCTGCCGCGCCCGGACCTGCTGCAGCACCGCGAAGCCGTCCGGACCCGGCAGCCCCAGGTCGAGCACCGCCAAGTCGAAATCACCACTGATCAGGTGCCGGAACGCGCTGTCCCCGTCGCCGACCGAGGTGGTGCTGAACCCGTTCGCGCGCAGCCCCTTCTCCAGGAACGCCGCGATCCGCCCCTCGTCCTCGATGATCAGGATCTTGCTCATCAGTGCGCCTCCTCGGCGGTCGGGGAAGGGGCGGTCGCCGGCGGCCGGGCGGGCAGCTCGAGGGTGAACGTGGCCCCGGACCCGGGTTCGGAGCGCACCCGGACGGCGCCGTGGTGCGCTTCGGCGATCGCGGCCACGATCGCCAGCCCCAGCCCGGCACCGCCGCGGCGCCCGGAGCTGCCGTGCGCGAACCGGCCGAAGATCCGCTCCACCTCGGCGGCCTCGACGCCCGGCCCGCGGTCGGTCACCCACAGCGCCAGGCGCCCGCGGTCCAGCGCGGAGCCGAGCCGGATCTCCGATCCGTCCTCGGTGTGCTGCACCGCGTTCTGCGCTAGCTGCACCATCGCCTGGGTCAGCCGTTGCGGGTCGACCACGACGTCGCCCTCGCCGATGCTCTCCAGCACCCATCTGCGGTCCCCGAGCGAGCGGACCTTCGCCTCGATGTCGCTGGTCAGCTCCGCCAGCGGGAAGTCGGTGGGCGTCACGAAATCCGGCCGGTCGGCCTTGGCCAGCATCAGCAGCTCCTCGACGATCCGGGTCATCCGGTCCAGCTCGTCGGTGCACAACCGGACCACCTCGTCGCGCTCGGCCGGGTCGTCCCCGAGCAGTTCGAGGTGTCCGCGCACGATCGTGCTCGGGGTGCGCAGCTCGTGGCTGGCGTCGTCGACGAACTGCCGCTGGGTGCGGAACGCGGCCTCCAGCCGGTCCAGCATCGCGTTGAACTGGTAGGCCAGCGCGGCGATGTCGTCGCGCCCCTCGACCGGGATGCGCCGGGTCAGGTCGTGCTCGCTGATCTCGGCCGCGGTGTGCCGCACGGTGCGCACCGGCGCCAGGATGGCGCCCGCGACCACCCACGAAGAACCGGCGGCCAGCAGCACGCCGAACGCGCTGACCAGCGTGAGCGTCTGCGCGGCGCGGCGGACCTCGGCGAGTTCGTGCTCGGTGAAGTGCGCGGTGACGAACCACGCCCGCCCGCCCTGGGCGGTCACCGCCTGCACCTTCACCCAGCGCACCGGTCCGGCACCGGTCTGCGCGGTGCCGTGTGCGCGGGGGTCGGCGGTGATGCGTTCCAGCAGGCCGGGTTCCTGCACCGCCCGCTTGGTGCCGGTGTCCTGCGACTGCATCCGCCAGTCCAGGCCGGTCGGGGTCTGCCACGCCCCGATCAGCGCCTCCCAGGCGTCCGGGTACTGGCGGCCGAGGTGGGAGTCGAACAGCTGCGCCGGGTCGCCGAGCAGCGCGCCGGTGGCGGGGTCGCGCCCGGTGCGGGCGTAGTTGACGAACTCGCCGACTTCCTGCTCCATCGAGCCGGTGACCTTGTTCATCGCCTCGTTGTGCAGGAACTGCCACACCAGCAGGACCACCGCGGTCAGCACCGCGACCAGCACGAGCAGCATCCACGCCATGATCTTCGCGCGGGCCGGGAGGCGGATGCCGCGCAGCGGCTCAGTCATCGTCGGGGTCGTCCGGTTCGGGCTCGTCGTCATCGTCCGGTTCGGGTGGCGGCAACTCCGCGGTCGGGGCGGGGCCGGTGCTCGGCGCGGGCGCCGTCGGCACCGGCGTGGACGGACCGGGGGAGATGCCGACGCGCACTTCGGCGGGCACCTGCGGAGTTCGCGGGCCTTCGGTCAACGCGTAGCTGAGCACGACGACGAGCAGCGGCAGCGCCAGCGCGGCGAGCAGCAAGGACAACCGGGGCACCGACCGCATGGCTCCACCCTCCCGGTCGCGTCGGGGGTGCGCGATGAATTGTGGATGAGAACTCCTTCATGCGAACCCGGTCCGGGGCGCCACGGCGAGGCGCTAGCCTGCTCGGCGAACGGCGCGCGAGGGGTTTGGACATGGACGAGGACGGCGACCGGTGGCTGGACTGGACCGGGGAGCGCTGCGTGCCCTGGGCAGACGACGTGCAGGTGATCTACGAGCACTACCACCGCTACGCGCTGGCCGCCCGGTTCGTGCGCGGCAAGCGGGTGCTCGACCTGGCCTGCGGCGAGGGCTACGGCGCTGCGCTGCTGGCCGCCGAAGGCGCCGAGGTGGTGGGTCTCGACGTCGACCCGGCCGCGGTGCAGCACGCGACGCGGCGCTACGGCGGCCGCGGCGTCTCGTTCCGCACCGGCTCGATCACCGATCCGGCGGCGCTGGCCGAGGAGAAGCCGTTCGACGTGGTCGTGTGCTTCGAGGCGATCGAGCACGTCGAAGATCACGACGCGGTGCTCGCACTGGTCCGCTCGAGCCTGCAACAGGGCGGGTTGTTCCTGGTCAGCACACCGGACACGACGATCTACCAGCACGCGCACGGCAACGACAACCCGTTCCACGCCAAGGAGCTCTCCGCCGCGGAGTTCGATTCGCTGCTGGAGGGCGCGTTCCGGCACGTGGCGGTGCTCAAGCAGAACACCGCGGTCGGTTCGGTGCTCGCGCCCGCCGACCACGGTGATCCGGACACCGCGATCGAGGGCGTCCGGTTGCAGACCTTGCACCGCGAGAGCTCCGAGTCGTGGACGGTGCACCAGGGCCTGCCGCACACCTACCTGCTCGGCGTCGCGTCGGATCGGCGGTTGCCGAAGCTGCCTGCCGCGGCGGTGCTGCTCGACGACGAGCTGACGCTGGCCCGCGGTGCGCAGGACGTGCGCCCGGTCGTCGAGCAGCGCGACGAGGCCGTCGCCGACGTGGCCAAGCTCAACGAGCTCTACCGAAGCAGCCGCGCGGAAGCGGACGAGCTGAAGGGCGCGGTCGCCCGGCTCGAAGAGCTGCGCAAGGCCGAGGAACGGCGCGCCGTGGCGGCCGAGTCCGAACGCGAACGCTTCCGCGCCGAGTTGGCGCAGGTCAACGAATTGGTCGAAGGCGCTCGCCGGAACGCGGAACGCGACGGGGCCCGCATCGAGTGGTTGCGCGAAACCGTCGCTCGGCTGGAGGAGCGCGCCGCCGGAGCCGAGCACCGCGCCGGTGAGCTGACCACCCGCAACGCCGAACTGGAAGCGCAGAACTCCGCGCTGGTGCAGCGCGCCGTGCGCAAGTACCGCACCGTCGTGGAGCGCGTCGCGCCGCGCGGCACCACCCGCCGCGACGTCTACGAGATCGCCCTGGGCCGCGAGCCCGGTTCGGCGCGCCCGGCCGTGCAGCAGGAGACCGGCCCGATCGCGGTGCCGCGCAGCGACGAGCCGGTGGTCAGCGTGATCGTGCCGGTGCACGGCAAGTGGCCCTACACGCGGCAGTGCCTGCGGTTCCTCGCCGGGCACCTGGTGTCGGTGCCGTTCGAGGTGGTCGTGGTGGACGACGCCTCGCCGGACGACAGCGCGGCCAAGCTCGCCGCCTGCGACGGGGTGCGGCTGGTGCGCGCGGAGCGCAACCTCGGGTTCATCGGTGCCTGCAACCTCGGGGCCGAGCACGCGCGCGGCAGGCACCTGTTCTTCCTGAACAACGACGCCGAAGTCACCGAGTCCTGGTTGGACACCCTGATGTCCACGATGGACTCGAACGAGCGGATCGGGCTGGTCGGCGCGAAACTCGTCTATCCCGACGGCAGGCTGCAGGAGTGCGGCGCCGTCGTGTGGTCCGACGGCACCGGCTGGAACCTCGGCCGCGGCGGGGATCCGGACGCCGCCGAGTACAACGACGTCCGCGACGTCGACTACTGCTCCGGTGCGGCGATCCTGGTGCGCGCCGGGGTGTTCCGCGAGGTCGGCGGTTTCGACGGCCGGTTCGCGCCCGCCTACTACGAGGACACCGACCTCGCGTTCGCCGTGCGCGCGGCCGGCTACCGCACCGTGGTGCAGCCGAAAGCCGTGGTGGTGCACCACGAGGGCATCTCGAACGGGACCGACGCGTCCACCGGCGTGAAGCGGCACCAGGAGCTCAACCGGCAGGTGTTCGTGGACAAGTGGGCCGACGCGCTCGCCGACCACCTGCCGGAAGCCTCGCCGCGCAACCTCTGGATGGCCCGCAACCGCGGCACTCGCGGGCATCGCGGGCCGATCGTGCTGGTCAAGGACCACCAGGTACCGCGGCCGGACTTCGACTCCGGGTCGGTGCGGATCCGCCGGATGCTGGCGCAGCTGGTCGAACTCGGCGCGCGGGTGGTGTTCTTCCCCGGCAACCACGCCCGGCTGGAGCCCTACACCGGGGACCTCCAGCAGCTCGGCGTGACCGTGCTGCCCGCACCCGAGCTCCAGCAGGCGTTCCTGGCCGAAGCGGGCGCGGAGATCTCGCTGGCGCTGCTGTCCCGCCCGCAGGTCGCGTGGAGCCTGGTGGAACAGCTGCGCACCGACGCGCCGCAGGCGCTGATCGCCTACGACACGGTGGACGTGCACTTCCTGCGGTTGCAGCGGCAGGCCGCGCTGGCCGCGGAGCAGGCGGAGCCGGAGCTGGCGAAGTCGTTGCGGCGCAAGGCTCTCGCGTCCCGCGAGATGGAGCTCGGGCTGACCCGGGCCTGCGACGTGACGCTGGTGGTCTCGGAGGCCGAGCAGGAGCTGCTCGCCGAACTCGTCCCGGACGCCGACGTGCGCGTGCTGTCCAACGTGCACGACGTGCGCGCGGAGCCCGCGCACCCGTGGGGACGCCGCGACGTGCTGTTCGTCGGCAGCTTCGACCACCCGCCGAACCGGGACGCGGCGTTGTGGGCGGCGCGCGAGATCATGCCGCTCGTCCGCGAGCAGTGCCCGGACGCGGTGCTGCACGTCGTCGGCTCCAACCCCACCGAGGACGTGCTGGCGTTGGCCGGGGACGGCGTGCAGGTGCACGGCTGGGTGCCCGACCTGCGGGCGCGCTACGACGGCGCGCGGGTCACGCTCGCCCCTTTGCGGTTCGGCGCCGGGGTGAAGGGCAAGGTCGGCGAGAGCGCCGGGTTCGGGGTGCCGGTGGCCGGCACGACGCTCGCGCTGGAAGGCATGCACCTGGAACCGGAGCGGGACGTGCTGGTCGCCGACGACGCGCCGGGACTGGCCGCGGCCGTGGTGCGGCTGCTCACCGACGACGCCACCTGGTCGCGGCTGTCCGCTGCGGGCATGGCCGGAGTGTCCGCGCAGTTCGGTCCGGCGGTTTCCGCCGCCGCCCTCGCCGAGCTGCTGGGGACGGTCAGCGCGCCGTGATGCGCGCCCGCGCCGAGGAGTTGTTCACGTAGCCCTTCGGATTCCACAGCTGCGCGGCGCTTTCCGGCTGCACGGCCGCGGAGGTGTCCCACGCGCGAGCGGTGCTCGGCACACCTTCCGCGCGGTTCCGCCTCGCCGGATACCCGCTGCGGCCGCGTCGAACAGGGGGGAGTCAGCCGCGCACGGTCGGCGGGGTCTGCGAGAGCTGCTGCGTGAGCAGCTGCTGGAAGGTGTTCTCCGCGTTCTGCTCGTTCGGGTCGCTGGTCTCCACGATGACCACGAACCCGTGCGCGACGTAGGCGGTGCGGAACACGCCGCCGCCGGTGGTCACCACCTGCACGCCCTGGTACGACAGGTCCTTGTCCGGGCTGAGTCCCTGCTGGTCGTTCAGGTACGCCTGCGCGACGGCCGAAGCGGCACCGTCGTTCGGCATCCGCACGGTCAGCAGCACCACCGAGGGCGGCCCGTCGGTGCGGTTGATCCAGCCGTCGATCATGCCGCCCTGCAACGCCGCGTTGCGCACCGGATCGCTGCGGCCTCAGACCAGCTCGAACGTTTCCAAGCCGCCGAGGTAGGGGCGGAGCCTTTCCGGGACCGTGACCGTGCCGTCGGCATTTTGATGGTTCTCCAAAATCGCCACGATCCAACGCGTGGTTGCCAGGGTTCCGTTCAGGGTGGCCACCGGCCTGGTGCCTTTGGCGTCGACGCCGGGGATCCGCTCCCGGATATTGAGCCGGCGCGCCTGGAAACCCGTGCAATTCGAGGTCGAGGTCAATTCGCGGTACTGGCCCTGACTGGGAATCCAGGCTTCGCAGTCGAATTTGCGCGCCGCGGAAAGCCCCAAATCTCCGGCGGCGGTATCGATCACCCGATACGGCACCCCGAGGTTCGCCAGCATTTCCTCTTCCCAGGCCAGCAGCCTCGCGTGTTCCGCTTCGGCTTCGTCCAAGGTGGTGTACACGAACATCTCGAGCTTGTTGAACTGGTGTACCCGAATGATGCCCCGGGTGTCCTTGCCGGCCGAACCGGCCTCGCGGCGGTAGCAGGATGACCAACCGGCATAACGCAGCGGCCCCTTCGACAGGTCGATGATCTCATCGCCGTGGTAACCGGCCAGAGCCACCTCCGAGGTGCCGACCAGGTAGAGATCGTCCTTTTCCAAGCGGTAGATCTCGTCATCGTGCTTGACATCGAATCCGGTTCCCGCCATGGTCTCCGGGCGGACCAGGGTCGGCGTGATCATCGGAATGAAGCCGTACCGCAGAGCCTGGTCGAGCGCCATGTTCATGAGCGCGATTTCAAGCCTGGCCACCGGGCCTTTGAGGAAGCTGAACCGGGCACCGGAGACCTTCGCGCCGCGCTCCATGTCGATGCCGCCGATCAACTCGCCGATCTCCAGATGATCCCGGGGTTCGAACCCGGCCGCCGAAAAATCCCGCGGCTGGCCCACCGTTTTGACCAGCTCGAAGTCGGCCTCGCCGCCAGTGGGCACGCCGTCGATGATCAGGTTCGGGAACGCCCTAAGCAGTTCGTCCAGCTCGGCCTGCGCCGCGTCGGCCGCCACTGCGGCGGTTTTGACCTGGCCGGCGAGCTCCTTGACCTGGCCGAGCAACTCCTGCTTCGCTTCGCCCTTGGCTGCGGCGACCTTTTTCCCGAAGGCATTCTGTTCGGCCCGCAAGGCCTCAAAGGAGGTGATCGCGTGCTTCCGGGACTGGTCCGCGGAAATGATCGAGTCCACCAGGGATTCCTTGTCGCCGCGCGCACGCTGGCTGGCTCGGTAGACATCCGGATTCTCACAAAGGTCTTTGACATCGATCATGAAGCTAAGCCTATAACCCGAGGGCCCCGAGCCTCGCTTGCGAGGCACCCGGGACTAATTCGGCCGCCGCACGTTAATCAGTCAGCACAGCAGTTGGCACGGACTATTGTAGGAAGACTATGACTCCCGCACTCTGGATCACACTGATCGCCGTCGGCGCAGTGGTCCTTTCCATCGCAAGCTGGTGGGGGGTCCGGAAGTTGGGCCGGAAGCACAACCGGAGCGCGGTCGGCGAACCGGCACAGCCCGGACCGTCCGGACCGCAGAAGGTCGCCGTGGTGTTGAATCCGGTCAAGGCCCAGGCGAACCAGGCCAAGTCTGCGATCCGGGCCGCGATCGCCGACGCCGGCTGGCCGGAGCCGCTGTTTTTGGAAACCACGGTTGCAGATCCCGGCTATGCGCAAACCCGGCAAGCGCTGAACTGGGGGGCCGACGTCGTGGTGGTCGGCGGCGGAGACGGGACCGTGCGGGTGGTCGCGGAGGTCCTCAAGCACACTCCGGTGGCGATGGGTTTGGTCCCGTTGGGCACCGGGAACCTGCTGGCCCGGAACCTCGACCTGGACATCAACAATGTCGACGCCAATGTCCGCACCGCTTTGTTCGGCTACCAACGCCGGGTGGACACCGCGACCATGGAGCTGGAGAACTCGGTCTCCGGGGCACACTCGACGCACACCTTCTTGGTGATCGCCGGCATCGGCATGGACGCCGAAGTGGTCGGCGACACCAATGACGGATTAAAGAAGTCGGTCGGCTGGCTCGCCTACAGCGAGGCCGGGGTGCGGCACCTGCCGGGGCGCCGGAAAAAGGTCGCGGTCGCGCTCGACGACGCTCCCAGCCAGCAGCGCAAAGTCCGCTCGGTGTTGTTCGCCAATTGCGGACTGCTCCCGGGCGGCATCGATTTCATCCCCGGCGCACTCATCGACGACGGGATCCTGGACGTCGTCGTGATGAGCCCGCGCAGCGCGCTGGGCTGGATCGCGATGATGGGCAAAGTGCTGTTCAAGCACAATCGCAAGCTGCCGGTGATCGACTTCTACCGCGCCGAAACCATCGTGCTGCGCACTGCGGTGCCGGAAGAGACCCAGCTCGACGGCGATCCGACGGGCAAAGCCACCAAGGTCACCATCGCCGTCGAAAAACGCGCGCTCACCGTCCGGGTGAACCCGGATCACGCCCCCGAAGAACACGGCCGCTGGGCTG
>NZ_JAFRFW010000970.1:0-11685 GCF_017434145.1 Saccharopolyspora sp.
CGTGGCGTCCAGCGCGAACCCGCACCGCTGGTCGAGCAGCTCTGCGAGGTCCGCCAGCAGTTCGCTGGGCACCTCGTCGACCTCCCCGCAGCGGTGGCACACCAGGTGCACGTGCTCGTGCTCCTCCGCGGAGTACGTGGGGGCACCGTGCCCGAGGTGCGTGTGCCGCACCAGGCCGATGTCCTCCAGTACGTCCAGCGCCCGGTAAACGGTGGTGATGTTGATCGTCTCGGCGGTGCCCTGCACCCTGCGGCACACCTGCTCCGGCGTGGCGTGCCCGAGTTCGCGCACCGCGTCGAGCACCAGCTGGCGCTGCGGGGTCACCCGCATGCCGTGCCGGTGCAGTGTGGTGCGCAGCGATGCCTTCTCACCCACTGCTGGCTCCTGTGCTCGACGGGTTCGGCTTGCCGGTTCCGATCGTATGCCTCGCGGGTACCGTCCGGGCGGACCTGCCGGAAAGCCGGTGCCGCGTCCGGTGCGACCGTCCTGCGCAGCGGTGACGAGGCCGGTTGCTGCGGCGCCGTGCGGGGCTCCTAGGCTGCCCACCATGCGCGTGTTGGCTCTGCTGGACGGAACGCTGGCCGATCCGGAGGCGCCGCTGATGCGCGCCGACGACCTCTCGGTCACCCGCGGCGACGGTGTTTTCGAGACGATCCTGGTCGTCGACGGCAAGCCCCGTGCGCTCGGCCCGCACTTGGACCGGCTGCGGCGTTCGGCCGACATGCTGGACTTCGACCCGCCGGAACGCGCCGGCTGGGAACGCGCGGCGCAGGCCGTGATCGACGCCTGGCCCTGGCAGGACGAGCGCGAGATGGCGCTGAAACTGGTGTGCAGCCGGGGCGTGGACGGCGACGAGACGCCGCACGGGTTCGCCCTCGGCATGACCGTCGGCCCGGACACGCTGCGCAAACGCGCCGATGGCCTGGCCGCGATCACGCTCGACCGCGGGTACGCGCCGGATCTGAAGGAACGCGCGCCGTGGCTGCTGCTGTCGGCGAAGACGCTGTCCTACGCGGTGAACATGGCCGCGATCCGGGAAGCGCGCCGCCGCGACGCCGACGAGGTGATCTTCACCGCGACCGACGGCACCGTGCTCGAAGGCCCCACCTCGACCGTCGTGCTCGCTCGCGGGCGCACGCTGCGCACTCCGCCGCCGAGCACGGGCATCCTGCCGGGCACGACGCAGGACGCGCTGTTCCGCGCCGCGGAGCAGGCCGGTTGGGAAACGCGGATCGAGCCGTTCGGCCAGGAGGAGCTGCGCAACGCGGACGGCCTGTGGATGGCCTCCAGCGTCCGGCTGATCACGCCGGTGCACACCCTCGACGGCACCTCGATCAACACGGACCCGCAGCTGCACGCCGACCTGACCGCCCTCTACGAGTCCCAGTACTGACCGGCCGCAAAGCCATTCCTCCGGGCGTGAACGGCCGGACCGACGGTCCGTTCACCCCGGGGGCGAGGCGTCCGGATCAGCCGACGATGCGCTCCAGCTTCGCCGACAGCCGCGGCTGGAGCTCGTGCTCGGTGGTGGCGCGTTCCTCGACGTAGGCCAGCGAGCCCTCGACCACGCCGTAGAGCCTGCTCGCGGCGGTGACGTCGTCGCCGGTCGGTGTGCGGATCACCGCGTCGGTCGACAGCTCCCACGTGGTCTTGTTCTTCGGCCGCCCGAAGAACATCTCGGACACGCCGGTGTGGTGCACGATCAGCAGCTCGATCACGTCGTCCGGCTGCGGGCGCCAGAAGCCGACCTCGCGGACGTCGGGACCGACGACCTGCCCGCCCTCGCCGTCGAGCCGCCAAGAACGGCTCTCGTAGAACAGGAACGGACGCCCATCGTGGGCGAAGGTGACCTGCTGGAAGAACCGGTAGGTCTCGTCCTGCGAGGGGTGCGCCGCCTCGCCCTCGCCGCGCCACACACCGACCAGCGGCAGCAGCTGCAGGCAGGCGCTGTGCAGGTCCGGGCCTTCCCGCAGGTTCGCGGTGTCGCCGACCCCGGGGAGGTCGTCGAAGCTCGGCACGTTGCGGTGGCGGGTCTTCTCGGCGCGCTCGGCGGCGGCCTGCACGGCCGCGTCGCCGCTGCCGGGCTCGGGCCGGTCGGGTGTCGCAGTCATCCCCGGCAGATTACCCGCGCCACCAGCGCCGGAGCGGGTGCGGGTCAGTCGCTGTAGAGCCGGTACACCACGTACCCGGCGAACCACAGGACCGCGATCGTGGCGATCCCGAGCAGCGTGACGAGGCCGTAGTGCAGGAAAGGTATGAGTTCCACGCGCCAAAGGATAACCACCGCGAACGCCCGGTGGAGTGTGGCGTCCGGCATGATTTGCGAGGTCGTGCCTACCGCTAGCGCTGGGGAGAACCGGGCCTGATGACCGAGTTCGAGACGGTGCGCGAGCGCGCGCTCGCGTTCCGCACCGACCTGCTCGCGCGCAAGGACGAGATCGCGCCCGAGGACTTCGGTTGGTATCCGTACGACACGATGGCCAACGTCTTCCACCTGGACGCCCTGCTGTCCGGGCCGCAGCGGGAGGTGTTCGACTCGCTGGCCGGCGCGCGGATCGCCGACATCGGCGCGGCCGACGGGGACTTCGGGTTCTTCCTGGAGCACGAGCTGGGCTGCCGGGTGGACGTGCTGGACAACCCGCCGACGAACTTCAACGGGCTGCGCGGCGCCCGGCGGCTCGTCCACGAGCTCTCGTCATCGGTGCAGGTGCACGAGGTCGACCTGGACGCCCGGTTCGAGCTGCCCGCAGCGCGCTACGGCGCGGTGTTCTTCCTCGGGCTGCTCTACCACCTGAAGAACCCGTTCCACGTGCTCGAAGCGCTGGCCGCGCGCGCCGAGCTGTGCTTTCTGTCCACCCGCGTGGCCAGGCAGGCCCCGGACGGCACGCCGTTGCAGGCGCAGCCGGTGGCGTACCTGCTGGATCCGGCGGAGGCGAACGATGACGCCACGAACTTCTGGATCTTCTCCGAGACGGGGCTGCGGCGGTTGTTCACCCGCACCGGCTGGGACGTCGTGGACTTCGTGACCGTCGGCTGCCAGGACGGCTCCGAACCGGCCCGCGCCGACCGCGACGAGCGCGCCTTCGCCCTGCTGCGCTCCCGCGTGATCTGACGCGACGCTCGATCGACCCGGGCCCGGACATGCGAAAGGAGCCGCACCCTGGCGGGTACGGCTCCTTCGGCTACGCCGTCAGGCCACGGCGATGTCCACCGGGTGCACCCCGGGGCCGGAGGCCGCCACATCGGACTGGCCCTTGCCCTCGCGGTGCAGCGCGCGCACCGTCCACGAACCGGGCGCCGCGTAGAACCGGAAGTCGCCCTCCGGCGAGGAGACCACCTCGGCGGTGAACTCCCCGGAGGCGTCCAGCAGCCGCACGAACGCGCCGCCGACCGCGGCCGAGCCCGCGCGCACCTTTCCGGTCACCACCACCTGGTCGGTGTCCTCGGCGACCGCGGTAGAAGTCTGCTGCGGCGCACCGCATCCATCCAGGCTCATGTCACGCTCCCTGTTCGCTCGGGTTCTCGATCGGCACGCCGATCAGCGAGCCGTACTCGGTCCAGGACCCGTCGTAGTTCTTCACGTTCTGGTGGCCCAACAGCTCGCGCAGCACGAACCAGGTGTGCGAGGAACGCTCCCCGATCCGGCAGTAGGCGATGGTGTCCTTGCCGTCGTCCAGGCCGGCCTCGCCGTAGACCTGCTTGAGGTCATCGTCGGACTTGAACGTCCCGTCCTCGTTGGCGGCCTTGCTCCACGGCACGTTGATCGCCTGCGGGATGTGGCCGCCGCGCTGCGCCGACTCCTGCGGCAGGTGCGCCGGGGCGAGCAGCTTGCCCGCGAACTCGTCGGGAGAACGCACGTCCACCAGGTTCTTGGCGCCGATGGCGTCGACGACCTCCTCGCGGTACGCGCGGATCGAGGAGTCCTGCTCCTGGGCGCTGTAGCTGGTGGCCGCGCGGTTCGGCTCGTCCTTGACCAGCTGGCGGCCGTCCAGCTCCCACTTCTTGCGGCCGCCGTCGAGCAGCCGCACATCGGAGTGGCCGTAGAGCTTGAAGTACCAGTAGGCGTAGGCGGCGAACCAGTTGTTGTTTCCGCCGTAGAGGATCACCGTGTCGTCGTTGGCGATGCCCTTCGCCGAGAGCAGCTTCTCGAAGCCCGCCCGGTTGACGAAGTCGCGGCGCACGTGGTCCTGCAGGTCCTTGCGCCAGTCCAGCTTGATGGCCCCGGGGATGTGGCCGCCGTCGTAGGCGGTCGTGTCCTCGTCCACCTCGGCGAACACGACCTTGTCGGTGTTCAGGTTCTGCTCGGCCCACTCGGTGGAGACCAGGACATCTGCACGGCTCATCGAGCGACTCCTTCTCGTTGTCTCGTTGCTGGAAAGCTTTCCGGCGGACGTCGTCCGGCGGTGAAGGTTCAGACGCGGCCGATCGGCGTGAAACGCTGCAGCACCAGGTACATCCGGCAGCCGAGGCAGAAGCCGAACACGGCGTTGAGCAGTGCCGCGACCAGGGCGAACACGTTGGCCGTCACGCCGAGCGCGGTCCACTCAGCGGCGTATCCGACCGTGGCCACCAAGGCGAAGGCGAACCCGACTCCTTGCGAGAACCGCACCGGTGCGGGATCTTCGCGCTCCTGCTCCGGCACCGGTTGCAACCGCGGCGCCACCGCGCTGCGGAACATCGCGCCCCAGGGGTTCAGGCCCATGCCGATGAACGCGCACAGCGCGAACAGCACGGTCTGCGCGGCCAGCACCCGCCAGCTACCGGTGACCAGCCCCACCGCCAGGATCACGCTCGTGATCGCGGCCGTGAAGCGGACCCCTCGCGGGTCGAGCGTGGCGGGCATGGGACTCCTCCGTCGGCGGCTGGCTGGTGAACCAGCGGTTCGCTTGCTGCGACCGCCAGGTCCGGCGGCGGGGACGCGAGCCCTGCGGCTACGTCGTTCCTCGCCCGGTCAGTGCCGCCAACACAGGCTGCTGCCCACGCGGCAAAAATCCACCGCGCGCCTTCGGGTAAGCAGTACGTGCACGGGGCGGAGGATACCCGCACCGACCGATCGGCGGGAAGCGCGTTCACCTGCTGAGATCGAGCGCTGCTGCTGCGTTGGTCCGCATCCGCGCCGAAACGGCAGGTCACGGGAGTCCTGGCGGAGCAGCTCCGGGTCGTGCGGATCGGCTGCCGAGCACGGGCGTGCCGCCGCTCCCAGCATCCGGACGGTCAGCACCCGGACCGCAGCGGTCGCAGCGCTCGCGGCGTTCACGGCAGGTGCGGCCGCAGCGCGGCGGCCAGCTCGTCGCGGCGCGGCACGCCGCCCACCCGGAACAGCTCGCGGCCGTCCGAGTCCAGCGCGAGCGTCGTGGGCGTGCGGTGCACGCCCAGCGGCGTGGACCACTCCGGATGATCGGTGAGGTCCACTTCCACGTGCCGCATCCCTTCGGTGCGCCCGGCCAAGTCGGCCAGCAGGATGCGGGTGTGCCTGCACGGCGCGCAGAACGTCGTGGACAGTTGCAGCAGCGTCACCCCGGAACCGTCGAGGTCCCCGAGCCGCGCGCGCAGGCCGTCGGGCAGCTGATCGAGCACGGTTCCTGCAACGCCCGCACCCGCCGCGGTCTTCCCGGCAGTCCGCACCCGGCCCTCGCGGGCTCGCCACACCAACCCGATGACCAGCGTCACCGCTACCGCGGCCAGCAGCGCCCACCAGCCGATCATCCGGTGCTCACTCCGCCGGGACCGATCGTCACGTTGTCGGCCTTGCCCTCCATCACCAGCGCGCCGCGCTCGACGCGGACCGCGGTCGGGGTCACCTCGAACGGCAGCATCCCGGGATCCAGCGTGGTGGTGAACTGCTGCAGGATCGACTCCTCGAACACGTCGCCCATCGGGATCTCCGACAGCGACCGGTCGGCCAGGTCCAGCTTCTTCGGCTCGATCTTGAGCTGGCCGTTGAGCAGCGACAGCACCGCGATCACCTTGACCCGCACGTTGGTGCCCGCGATGCCGATCGTGCCGTCGAGCGCGACCGCGGCCCGGTTGGAGTCGGTCGCGCCGCCCTGGCCGGTACCACCGCGGCCGTCGCCGGAGCTGCTGCTGCCGCCGTCGCCGGACGACTCGTCCAGCGCGTCCTTCGGCGCCGGGTTGATCGTGAGGTCGGTGATGCCGATGATCCGCCCGACGTCGGAAGCCTTCAGCTTCATCCGGCCCACCAGCTCGTCCACATCGATCTTGTGCACCTTGCCCGCGAGCATGTCGTTCAACGGGAGCCGCGCGTGGTGCAGGTTCGCCTCCACCCCGAGCTCCTTGAGCTGGCCCGCCTGCACGGCCTTCGCAGCGACTTCGACGTCCTTGTAATCGCCCGCGACCGCCTGGGTCAGGAACGGGAAGCCGTGCACCCGCACCGAGGGGTCCTCGGCGAGTTTCAACTGCTTCTTCATCTGCTGCGAGACCTGGTACTCGGCGAAGGACGCCGCGCCGTAGTCGGCGGCCACGAGCAGGCCGAGGACGATGACGAGGGTGATGGCGAGCTTCTTCACCGCGAGCGGTCCGTTCTGTCGGGGGCAGGCGGGTCGGCGGACCAGGCCGCTGTGCTGGTGATCTTGTGCCGGGTCCGGGGCGTGATCGGGCGGTGCTCACCTTCGCACCTCCACCGCCCGGGCCGACAGGTGTGCTCGGCAACATCCGGATCACCGGCCGCGCTGCCGACTCGCACCGCTGTGCAGAACTCGCGGTGCACGGCGCCCGCATCGAGCTCGCGCCGTGCCGCCGCGGGGGCATCGCGCCGCTCGAAACGCGGCGTTCACACGGCTTCCCGCGCGCTTCACATTTGTGACCCGAGCAGCTTCACCTGGGATTTTCGTTCTCGCGTCAGTTATTCTGCTGGGCATCCACAGGCAACGAAGCCGGGTCGTCCGGCCCCTCGCGCGTGCCGAGCGGCCTTCGTGCGCCGGCGCTCTCGGCGCCGGCCTTGGTACGGGAGGCCCATTCATGAGTTCGGAACTTCTGCTGCTGACCGGCGAGCGATGCGGCGATGCCGTGCTGCCCGCGCTGGCGCTGCTGCCGCACCGGGTGCGCCTCCTGCCCGCGGATCCCGGCGCGATGCAGTCCGCGGGCGCGCACGACGCAGTGCTCGTCGACGCCCGCTCCGACCTGGTCGCCGCCCGTGACCTGTGCCGCGTGCTGGCTTCCGGGGACGCGCCGCTGATCGCGGTGGTCAACGAGGGCGGGCTGGTCACGATCAGCGCCGAGTGGGGCGTGGACGAACTGCTGCTGCCCAGCACCGGCCCGGCCGAGGTGGACGCCCGGCTGCGGCTGCTGACCACCCGCCGCGCCGGCGAGAACGCCGCCTCGGACGATTCGCTGTCGGTGGGCGACCTGGTGATCGAGGAGGCCACCTACACCGCCCGGCTCAAGGGGCGCGCGCTGGAGCTGACCTACATGGAGTTCGAGCTGTTGAAGTACCTGGCCCAGCACGCGGGCCGGGTGTTCACCCGAGCACAGCTGTTGCAGGAGGTGTGGGGCTACGACTTCTTCGGCGGCACCCGCACGGTCGACGTGCACGTGCGGCGGCTGCGGGCCAAGCTCGGCGCGGAGTACGACTCGATGATCGGCACCGTGCGCAACGTCGGCTACAAGCTCGTCCGCCCGTCGCGCGGTTCGCAGAAGGCTGGGCAGCGCCCGGCGACGCGGGACGAAACCTCCGCGGTCGCCGAAGCCGAGGCCATCGTCGCTTCTTCGCAGCGCTGAACGGGTTTCCCGGCGCGCGGGGAAAGCGCGCTCGGCGGCTCGGAATGATCTGCGGTGGGTCCGATCGCGGTCGTGCCGCCCGTCGATCCTCCGCGACCGCTGCGCGATCCCGCTCGTGCCAACTCGCGGCGCGAGGTGGGTAACGTCAGGGCCGTGCAGCTTACGTGGCGGAACGGACTGGACCAGGCCGAGGTGGCCGAGGTGATCGACCTGCTCGCGGCGGCTGAGCAGGCGGACGGCGTGGCGCCTGCCGGCGAGCACGTGATCCTGCGGCTGAGAGCGCACCGGGACGTGGTGCACCAGATCGAACCGGTGTAGGCGGACGTGCGCTCGGAGCACTACGTGGTGCGCGACGCGGGCGGCACGCTCACCGGTTACGCGCATCTGGACACCGAGAACGAGGACGCCGGCCTGCTGGTCGCCGAACTGGCGGTGCACCCGGAACACCGGCGGCAAGGCGCCGGGACGCAGCTGGTCGAGGCGCTGCTCGACCGCGCGGACCTGCCGTCCGCCCCCACGGACGGGGCCGACACCGGCAAGTTGCGGATCTGGTCGCACGGCGAGCATCCCGGTGCGCTGGCGCTGGCCGAGCGGTTCGGCTTCGCGCGCCCGCGCGAGTTGTGGCGGATGGGCGTGGAAGTCGGCGGGGCCGAGCTGCCCGCGCCGGAACTGCCCGAGGGCGTCACGATCCGTGCATTCCGCCCCGGCCAGGATGAAGCCGACGTCGTGCGCGTCAATCACCGTGCGTTCCGGTGGCATCCCGAGCAGGGCGAGATGAGCGAGCACGACCTGCGGGAGAAGGAAGGCACCGACTGGTTCGACCCGGACGGTTTCCTGCTCGCAGTGGACGCGCAGGAAAGGCTCCTCGGCTTCCACTGGACCAAGGTGCATCCGGACGGAGCCGGCGAGGTCTACGTCGTCGGCGTGGATCCGGACACGCAGGGTAACGGGCTCGGCCGGTCGCTCACGGTAGCGGGGATGCGCTATTTGCAGGACATCGGGTGCCCGCGGGTAGTGCTCTACGTGGAGGCGGACAACGTCCCGGCGGTCAAGGTTTACCAGCGTCTCGGGTTCGAGAAGTGGGATGTCGACGTGCAGTTCGGGCGCTGAGCGCCGTCCGGTCCGGTAGCGCGATGCCTGCCGGGCTCCGGGAGATCACTCGGAGCAAACGACAGGATCACGGCGAAATGACCTGTCACCCGTTGGTACGTGGCGCTGCTTACTTAGCGTGCCATGTTCACTTCTCGTTCACCTTGTGCACGGTGGCAGTCCACTCCGGCTGCTTAGCGTTCGGATACGAGCGGCAGCGCGCCGCGTCCACGATGTTTCCCTTTGCTGGAGGAACGAAGTGAAGATGAAGCGGCACACTGCTGCGCTCGGCTTCCTCGCGGCGGGCACGCTCGTGCTCACCGCCTGCGGCAGTGACCAGAACATCCCGCAGAACGAGGTCAATCCGGCGCTGGCCGGTTTGAACGTGGAGTGCGGCACCAAGCCGGTCTCGGCCGAGGGCTCGTCTGCGCAGAAGAACGCGATGGACGTCTTCGCGCGCGACTACAGCGTCAAGTGTCCCGGCCAGGAGCTGCGCTACACCAAGTCCGGTTCCGGGAAGGGCGTCTCCGCCTTTAACTCCGGGCAAATCGACTTCGGCGGCTCCGACTCGCCGCTGGACGCAGAGGAGGGCGAGGTCGCCAAGGCCGCCCAGCGCTGCCAGAATAACCCGGCCTGGAACATCCCGATGGTCTTCGGGCCGATCGCGATGTCCTACAACCTGCCCGGCGTTGGCGACCTGACGCTCAACGCCGACGTCGTCGCGAAGATGTACCAGGGCCAGATCAAGAAGTGGATCGATCCGGCGGTCGCGGCGCTCAACCCGGGCAAGCAGCTGCCCGCCATCGACGTCGTGCCGTTCTACCGCTCCGACGAGTCCGGTACCTCGGACAACTTCCAGAAGTACCTCAAGACCGCCACCGGCGGCGCCTGGCAGGGCGAGGGCAAGCAGTTCAAGGCCGGCCCCGGTGTCGGCCAGGGCAAGGAAGGCAGCGACCAGGTCGCGCAGTCGGTGCAGTCCACTCCGGGCGGCATCAGCTACATCGAGTGGTCCTTCCCGAAGAACCTCGGCCTGGGCATCGCCAAGATCGACAGCGGCTCCGGTCCGGTGGACCTCAACACCGGCACCGTCGGCAAGGCCATCGAAGAGGCCAAGATCGAGGGCCAGGGCAACGACCTGCGGGTGGACCTGGAATCGATCTACGGCAACAAGGACGCCGGTGTTTACCCGATCGTGCTGAACACCTACGAGATCGTCTGCTCGAAGGGGTACGACCCGGAGACCGCCAAGGGCGTCAAGGCCGCGCTGACCGTCGCCGCCAACGCGAACCCCGCGGACCTGGAGAAGGCCGGCTACGTGCCGCTGCCTACCAAGTTCAAGGAGAAGGTGACGAACGCGGTCAACGCGATCTCCTGACGCTGAACCTCCGCACGAGCGACGAAGTGAGAGGCTGCGAGCAGCAGTGACCGACTCGACCGACGAACGCTCCGCGGGCACCGGTACAGCCGGTGCCCGCGAGGGCGAGCCGGCAGCCAGTTCCGGACCGGAGGCCCCCATTACCGCTCCCGAAGCACCCGCCGCGGACGCGCCCAGGAGGGTCGTTCGCATCGGCGACCGCGTGTTCCAGTCCCTGGCCACCGGTTCGGGGGTCTTCATCGTCGCGCTGATCGCGGCGGTGGGGATCTTCCTGCTGGTGCGGGCGCTGCCTTCGTTGCAGGCCGACCAGGTGAACTTCCTGTTCAGCCGGGTCTGGGACACCAGCGATCCGCAGAGCCTGAGCTTCGGCATCGCCGACCTCGCCTGGGTCACGGTGGCCAGTTCGCTGGTCGCGCTGGTGCTGGCGATGCCCGTTTCCTGCGGCATCGCCCTGTTCCTGACCCACGACTCGCCGCGCTCGCTGGCGCGCCCGTTCGCCTACATCGTCGATCTGCTGGCCGCGGTGCCGTCGGTGGTCTACGGCCTGTGGGGCATCACGGTGCTGGCGCCGGTGCTCAAGCCGATCGCGATCTGGCTGAACACCAACCTCGGCTGGGTGCCGATCTTCGCGGATGGCAACGCGCCCGCGGACAGCGGTTCGAACATCTTCACCGCGGGGATCGTGCTGGCGGTGATGATCCTGCCGACGATCACCGGCGTCACCCGCGAGGTCTTCCAGCGCACCCCAACCGCGCAGATCGAAGGCGCGCAGGCGCTGGGCGCCACCCGGTGGGAGGTCGTGCGCACCACGGTGTGGCCGTTCGGCCGCAACGGCTTCATCGGCGGCTCGATGCTCGGCCTCGGTCGCGCGCTGGGTGAAACGGTCGCGCTGACGATCATCCTCAGCGGCGTCAACATCGGGCCGAACTACAGCATCTTCGACGCCGGCGCCACGTTCGCCTCGAAGATCGCCCTCGGATCCAACGAGTTCAACAACAACATGCAGGTCGGTGCCTACATCTCGGCCGGGCTTGTGCTGTTCATCCTCACGTTCGTGGTGAACGCGCTCGCGCGGTGGATCGAGAACGCCAGCGGCGAGGGGAAAGCATGAGAACGGACACCGCTGACGTCGAACGGCCCGCCACCGCGCCCGCGTTCCAACACCTCGGGTTCGGGCGGAAGCTGAAGAACAACCTGGCGACGGTGGTGTTCACCGGCGCGTTCGTGATCGCCGTGATCCCGCTGCTGTGGGTCCTGTTCACGCTGGTGCAGAAGGGCGCGGCACCGCTGCTGCGGCCGGACTGGTGGAGCCACTCGTTCAACGGGCTCACCGCGAACGACACCAACGGCGGCATCTACCACGCGCTGGTCGGCACGGTGCTCGAAGGGCTCGTGTGCGCCATCATCGCGGTGCCGCTGGGCGTGCTGGTCGGGATCTACCTGATCGAGTACGGCCAGGACTCGCGGTTCGCGAAGATCACGAC